>NZ_JAKJSJ010000034.1:0-81409 GCF_050336715.1 Photobacterium makurazakiensis | reverse complement strand
GAGCGACATTGCGAAGGCTAACACGGTTAACTTTTTCATTTTTACTTCCTTGTAATTATCATTTATAAATTTTTGTGGATGTTAATAATTCAAGAGAAATAAGACATTGATCTAGATCAATTTTGCCATATAACAAAACAAGCCTGCACAATATGCGACT
The DNA here is from genome assembly GCF_050336715.1 of Photobacterium makurazakiensis. NCBI lineage: Bacteria > Pseudomonadati > Pseudomonadota > Gammaproteobacteria > Vibrionales > Vibrionaceae > Photobacterium > Photobacterium makurazakiensis. The sequence goes on along the minus strand of NZ_JAKJSJ010000034.1, from coordinate 81,249 downwards.
CATCCCATATTTTCTACTATAGATCCAGAGCAAGTTAACACTTCTATAAATCAATTTTGCCATAAATAAAAAAGCGAGGCTGATTAGCCTCGCTTTTAAAATGATATTTATCAAAAACTACGCATATTGCGTCGTCAGGGTCTTCCACGTTTTGCGTTGTTCTTCGAGCAGACGTTTCATTTCATTGTATTGCTGAAGAAACTCAAAACTTTCATAGTGCTTAAGTAATCTATTTTTTTTCAGTTCAAGCATTCGCTTCTGGGCCGCGTAGTAATCAGTCATCTTGAGTAGTAGGATATTGTACTCCTCTTCAAGTCGCTCAAGACGTGCTTGACTGTTTGGAACATCTGCAAGTTTGCTTTGTAGACGCTTTAGAACCATCGTCGCTTTAGCTTTTTCTATACGATCTTCTGGGCAAGTGCGTAAGTTCTTGGCAAAACCGCACACCTCAGATGCTTTAATCAACCACTTCGTCGGATCAAACTGCCACCAGCGAATACCATTACGATAGTCATTTTCAAAGATATGATGATAGTTATGATACCCCTCACCAAAAGTCAAAAATGCTAATACGCCATTATCACGTGCCGTATTTTTATCAGTGTAAGGCTGGCTTCCCCAAATGTGCGCCAAGGAGTTAATAAAGAACGTCGTATGGTGACTCAGTACTAATCGTACTACACCAACCAATAATAACGCTCCCCAGACATCACCATGAACAAGTCCAAATACAAGTGGAATGCCAAAGTTAGTGATAACAGCTAAAGGCGCATAATACTTGTGCTGCCACATAACAATTTTGTCTTTTTGTAAATCACGACAGTTTGAGTAATCAGTGTACCGGCTAGCCTGATACTCTCTAAGCATCCAACCAATATGACTATAGAAAAAACCCTTTTTTGCTGAATAAGGGTCTTTATCATTATTATCGACATGACGGTGGTGCACTCGGTGATCTGATGACCAATGCAAAATACTATTTTGTAAAGCAAAAGCCCCACCAATAGCGAAGATGAAACGCATTACTGCATTCGCTTCATAAGCTTTGTGTGACCACAAACGGTGATATCCAGCCGTTATCGATAGGCCACAAAATGAAAAAGCAGCAATCAGCATTAACACCTGTACCCAATCAAAGCCTATATAGAAAGCATAAATTGGTGTGCCAATAGCAGCAACAGAAAATGTAATCGCGAAAATGGCTACGTTAAACCAGAGAATTGGGGGTTTCGTTGTTGTCATCCTTTAACCTTTTGCAATTGAGCGTACAACTGTAAGCTAGAATAATAAGGGAAACGTTTGCCGTCAATGGAGAAACACATTATTTACAATAAAAAAAGCCACTTTTTGATTAAGTGGCTACCTTTCGCTATTCATTCTAGTTTAATTTATCGATTATTTTTTCAGCTGAGGGTCAACACAAGCATAAATCTRCCCGATTGAATCATCTTGCTCAAATAATGATAACGTTAACCTTGCAACTTCATCACGAGTTATTAAACCGTGTACTTCTTTACCTTGAGTCAAGCAGCCTGAATCGGTTATATCACCATCTTGCAGCCCTCCAGGCCGTAAAACAGTAAATTCAAGCTTACTCGTTTGTAGCCAAGCTTCAGCAAGTGTCTTTTCTCTTACCGCTTGACCAAACACAGCTTTAGCTCGTTCAGGAAGAGTATGCCAGCTATCGCCACAGCCTAATGACGTTACCATAAGAAAACGTTTAAGGTGGCTACGTTCTAGCGTATCAATAAGATTTCGATGGCCTATATAATCAACAGGTTGGCTTGACTGAAAGCTGCCCATTGTCGATAACACATAAGCCTTTTCAGGCGCATGTTCTAATACTCGCTCAATATCTTCTTTATTGAGTGCATCACCCTGCACAACGGATACCCCAACCGATTCAAGCTGAGTTGCAGCGTCAAGGCTCCTCACCATTGCGATCACTTTGAAGCCTTGCTGTCGATAGAATCGAGCAATACGGAAACCTAAACCACGACTTGCGCCAAACAATATTAATGTTTTCATTATTCAAACCAAAAAAATAAGTGCAAATGATTATAACTATCATTTGCACTTGTATACAGGACGCTTTTACTTCATTTTGATTTTGGTCAAGGCTGGCCTACTATTTTTTCAAATCACCTTTTACGTGCGCTTCCATTTCTTCACCAATCTGCGTTCTCATGTTCATTAAGCGAATGGCCGACTCACGAAGTTTGATGTCTTCTTCTGTCTCAGGGATCCACTCAGGTACTTTTGTTGGCTTGCCTGCTTCATCAACAGCAACCATGATAACAATACAGTGAGTCGTTAGACGGTTTTCAAGCTCTTTTGGATCACTTGCCTGTACATCTATAGCAATATGCATAGAGGAAGAACCGGTATAAATAACTTTAGCGCTTACTTCCACTAAATTACCGACATGAATAGGCTGCACAAATCGTATCCCACCAGCATATACAGTAATACAATACTTTCCGCTCCAGCCTGCGGAGCATGCATAAGCGGCTAAATCGATCCATTTCATCACGGCGCCACCGTGAACCTTACCTCCGAAGTTAACATCACCAGGTTCAGCTAGAAAACGTAATGTAATGTCTCTTTGTCTGTTATTCATGTTCAATCCCTTCACTTCATCCCGTTGATTTCATACCAAACAGAAATTACTACTTTCCATAACGAAAACATAACATATATAGTGCAATTAGCACCCTCTTTATATCTTTATTGATAAGCAAATACTTAAACCACTTCAATACCTTGCTCCAGCATCATGAAGTAACTTGGATATATAATAAATCTGAACACTCATGAATATACTTACCTAAAACAACACAAAAAAAGCGCCATCAGGGCGCTTATATCTGAAATGTCTTGGTCCTTAAATTACGCACCTTCTTGCAGCTTCTCTTATGCATGCTGTTTCAAAGACATTAGCTGTTGCTCTAACTCTGCCACTTGGTTCGCCAACGACTCATTTGTTTTGGTTAGTGTTTCGGCCTCTTTATGGCTTTTTGATAATTCAGCTTGCAATGCCTTTGCTTGTTGTTCAGCTTGCTTATATTGCTCTTTCTCAATATCAAGATCTGCTTTCAATTTACGAGACTGGCGCTGAGCGGTTAATTTAGCTTTATGTGCTTTATCAGCGTCAATTTTGGCATTTTCACATAGCTTAGACTCTTCAACTAACTTGCTCTTGATTACACCAAGATCCAAGTTTAACTGTGCTTCTATCGCAACCAAGGCTGCGATCTGCTTCTCTTGTTCACTAAACTGTTCATTTGCAGTTTGTGCCGCCTGCCCCGTCATCACAGACAAGTGCTCAGTTGCATTACGAGTAAACATATCCATCACATCAAACGGAAAACATAAACGTTCGCTTTCCTTCTGTTTCGGAAAATATTGTTTATCTAAACTTTCAAGTATATTTAATGTGTTTTGATAACTTTGCTCTAAAGCCTCTTTTGCATTCATTATTGCAGTGCTTTCGACAGTATTACCTGCGCTTACTGCCGACTGAAATTGTTTAACCCACTCATCATACTGGTTTACTTGAGCTAGCTTAACGAAAGGGTGGTTACGAAAATCATATTCCATCATGTATTTCCTGCCATGTATCTAAAAATTAAAATTAAAGTCTGCATACCTTTTTTAGCCTATAATTCATAAAAGTACGCGTGAAATATCATAAACTTTGAACTCTATTCGAATAATATTTAATCTACAAAAAATCAATGACAGTTTCGATAAGACTTTATGACAAATTGCTCACTGTTACATTTTTGCTATATACAGGTGCTATAACAAAATACGGCTATTCTATTTTTATAATCAAGTGGGCTTAACGTTGTCAATGAAACCCTTGAAACGCTATCAATATGAGCGATACGCTATTTTATGTAACCTTGCTTACCCGCCCACATTCAATCACACCCTGTACGGTTTCAGTCAGGAAGGTCGGCATGAAATTTATGACCGCTGGGGCCGTACTATAATTCGCATTTTATGGGGTGATAGTCCTGAAGTCATTGTTGTCTTTAAAGGCTCTCAAAGTTTATGGGATTGGTTACTTAATCTCGCACTAATTCCGCAAAAGATTCCCGCAGGAGAAGGCTACTGTCATGTCCACTGGGGATACAATTATTTATTAAATCAGCACAGTAAAGTTCCTTCCAATGTAATGACCTCCCCTCATATTACCGAAGCCATGAAAGTAGACTTTGCTCAGTCAAAAGAAAGGCAAACATACAAAGATGAACACAGTATCTATCAACAAATTGAAGATATATTACTTCCTCTAATTAGTACTGGAAAAAAAGTCTCTTTTACAGGCCATTCCTCTGGGGGAGCAATGGCAATATTGGTTGCTCAACGCCTATATCAACACCAACCAAAGGCGATTAAGCGGATAGTCACATTTGGCCAGCCTGCAACTGGATTTTGGAACTTTAAGCAAAGCTACCCGCTGCAACACCGTACTTATCGTATTTGTTGCGATTTAGATATTGTTACCTTTTTACCCCCTATTCCACTTATGTTTTGGCATGTAGGTAAAATGCTTTGGCTACATGATGGAAAAATTTATGAAGATACGCCAACAATTAAACGTTTATCTCGCTCATTAGTAAGCTGGATTTTACGACCAATTTCCTACCACTATATGAATAAATACATACGCAATAAGGATTTTTTCGACAAGCACTAATAAAGGTACTTTTGAAACCATTATTTGAGGGTACAAATATCAAAATGGTATAGTGCACAAAACTCATTTTGGTAGCTGTAATAATGCCTGAAACACACCCCACGTTTGAAGACCTTGTCCATTCAAGGCGCTCTGTTAGAAAATATGACCAAACTGCTCCTTTTGATTACGATTCCGTTACGCGGTCACTTAATCTCGCCACGTTGTCACCAAACAGCTCCAATATGCAGCTTTGGGAGTTTCATCGCGTTGTTAACGATGAAAAGCGTCAAACACTTGCTAAATATTGCATGAATCAAAATGCAGCAAAAACAGCCAATGAACTGATTGTTTTTGTTGTAACGCCGTATAAATGGAAATCACGAGCAGAGCTTAACGCTGCACAAATTCGCTCAGCATTTACTGGTCGTCAAGATCAAACAGCTAAGCGAGCACTAAAATATTATGAAAAACTCATTCCATTTGTGTACAACAACGACCGCTTCGGACTCTTCGGCCTTGCGCGTAAAGTGCTGTCATTCTTCCTCGGGTTAAAGAAACCAATGGTTCGAGAAGTCAGCCGTTCTGATTTACGCGTATGCTTACATAAGAGCAGTTCACTTGCAGCGATGACATTTATGACATCAATGCGTGCCGAAGGCTATGACACTTGCCCTATGGAAGGGTTTGATTCCAAAAGAACTAAACAATTGCTTGGGCTACATAAAGATGCAGAAATAACCATGATTATAAGCTGTGGCAAACGTACTGAGGACGGCATTTATAGTGAAAGGCATCGCGTGGCTAACGATGAGGTCATTTTTAGTCATTAATTAATCATTTACCCTTATTGCCATACCTTAAGCCAAGCTTTTGAGGTATGGTGGGTAATCACAAAATAAGAACGGTTATGCGGTTACAGATGGAACAGCTCATTAAATTAAAAAATGCGTGGATGGCCAGCCATATCACAGATGCAGAGTACCCTACACCACTGAGTGAAAAAGGCTTAGCACTGTATCAAAGGTATCTTCAGCAATTAGAGAATCAACCACTGTCTACACCTTCAGCCGTTCAAACAAAAAACCTAACGCTTTACCCCGTAGACTGCCACCCATTAACGATTCGTTATGCGCTTGTACTTTCAAGTCAGTGGACTGATGAATCTGAGAAGGAAGCCTTGATCGAATACCTGACGCAAATCATGCTTGAATCATCGTCTCCTGCACAGCTTTTCGTTGGATTCTATAAAGGTAAGCCTGCAGCCTGCGGGATGATTTTCACTTCACCAGACGGTGAACTGATCACAGATGTTCATGCACTTCCTTTTGATAATCAAAAACTACTAATAGAGGAAATGCAATCAGCACTCGCGGAGCGTTGTAAAACAAGCAGCCCATTAATCGAGCAGTAATACCTTTATCTCCTCATTCATATAAAACGCCAGCTTCTGCTGGCGTTTTTATTTTATTTTTTGACCATTATTCATTCCATTACCATACTTATATGAAACTGCATTGTTACTATGTTTAATAGTTGCCCTTTCTATAATAATGAATAGTTTGATCAGGAGATAAAAATGAAAGGAATCATTTTTACAGAGTTTCTCGATATTGTAGAGTCTTCATTCGGGCTGGATATATGTCAAACAATGCTTGATGAAGCGTTAGATGAAGGAAGCTATACTTCTGTTGGTAGCTATGACCATCGTGATTTAGTTAAATTAATCATGACATTGAGTAAAGTCACCGATATCGCACCAGAGGTATTACAAGAAGTATACGGTGAAGCTGTATTTACACGTCTTTTAGAAAGCTTACCTATCATACCCGGTGATCAACACGATACATTCAGTTTTATTCGTAAAGTTGAAGAACATATACACATTGAAGTAAAGAAGCTTTATCCTGATGCAACACCACCCAGTTTTGATTTCATATCACAAACTGAATCAACTATGTTGATGGATTACAAATCAGCGCGCTGTATGTCACATGTCTGTATGGGGCTCATTAAAGGCTGTGCGAAGCATTTCAACCAGCAAGTTTCAATTCACATGGAAGCACTTAACCCTAGTAAAAGTCATGTGCGCTTTAATATCGAGCTTATAACGGAGTAGATATGGAGCCAAATACGCACATAGCCTTACTTGAAAAAAAAATTGCTCGAGAGAAGGCATCAAGGAAGAATGCCGAGCGATTACTTGAAGTAAAAAGCCTCGAACTTTTTGATGCAAAAAAGCTTATTGAGCAAAGTTTTGAAAAAATCAAAGCTCAAGCCGAAATTGATTCAGAGTTATTAGCTTACCAAGCCAAAATGGAAACCATGCTGCTTGAGTTCGGCCGTAAGTTCTTAAAGCACCCGCCAACAGAGCAACTAATAAAAGAACTTGCAGACTCTCTCGTTGACAGTGTTACCGTAAGAGCCTGCGGTATTACCATATATTGTACATCTGATTCGAGTATAACAACTCAATATACTTCCGGACGTCAACAAACATGGCTTTGCCCTGCCAACCTTGACCAAATTAGACATTGTTGGGATGAAGAAGAAGGTATCCTGTGGATTTCACTGAGTAATGATGCTGCCGTTTCAGGCTTTTTTTCTGCTCGCTTAAAAGCATCTGGCAGTGGTCTACTCACGATCCAAAAGCATCTGCATTTATTTAGTGAGATGATACGTTCTTCAATTGATCGTCAACTCAAGTTAATCGAGGCAATTCATGCGAGAAAACAAGCTGAGGCGTCTGAAAAGTCTACACGTGATTTTCTCGCTATGATAAATCACGAATTAAGAACGCCCTTAAATGGCCTATTAGGTACAGCTGAATTAATGGCAGATACTCAGCTTGACTTACATCAACAGCGCTTACTTAATACACTGGATCATTCAGGTGAATTATTACGCGCAATCATTAATGATTTACTCGATTACAGTAAAATTAACGCCGGTATGTTGGAATTGGCCGAGAAGCCTTTTGACTGCCACAGCCTAGCTAATATGCTGAGTGACATTTTTCAACACCGAGCAAATGAAAAACAATTGGGATTTATCATTTCATGCTCGAATAACCTGCCTAAGTGGTTAATTGGTGATGCTGATCGTATCAAACAAATTTACGTAAATTTGATCGGTAACGCGATGAAGTTCACGTCTAATGGCAGTGTTAATGCCACCTTCGATTGGCGAGATGGAAATTTATTTTTTTCAGTGACCGACTCAGGCTGTGGTATCCCTAAAAGTAAGCAACAAACATTATTCGATCCTTTTACTCAAGTAGACAATTCAAGCCAGCGTAACCATGAAGGTACGGGACTTGGCCTCGCTATCTGCAAAAAGCTTACTCAGCAAATGGGAGGATCGATTAGTGTAGAAAGCGAAGAAAATAATGGAGCCACATTTACTGTTTGCTTACCTCTAACTGAACAGACCGAGATCGTTCATGGCAGCAGAGCTTCCCTTACACCCGATCTCTCTATTGATTCATTGAAAGTTTTAGTGGTAGAAGACTTAAAAACTAACCAAATGATCATTCAATTAATGCTAAAAAAATTTGGTATCAATACTGTCATTTCAGATAACGGTAAAGATGCGATTGAATTACTAGAGCAACGTTCGTTTGATATAGTATTAATGGATTGCAGAATGCCGATAATGGATGGCTATACCGCGACAGAAAAGCTTAGAAAGGCTGGTTACAATAAGCCTATTCTTGCATTAACCGCAGGAACTACAACCGCAGAAAAAGAAGATTGCTATGCCGCTGGAATGGATGACATTCTTTGTAAGCCTTATCAAGCTCAAGAACTGAGAGATGCATTAGAAAAGTGGGGGGCAGCTTAGCTACCCTCCTTTTTATAGATATATTACGAAACCGTGACCAGTGCATTCGCTAAATAATCAATGTGCTGCTCTTGTAAACCCGCAATATTTATACGTCCGTCACCGACAGCATAGATTGCAAACTCGTCACGTAAGCGACCAATTTGTTCAGGTGTTAGTCCTGTTACCGAGAACATGCCCTTATGTTGCTCGATGAAATTATACTGCTGTGAGCCTTGTGCTTGAATGGCTCCCACAAGACCGCTACGGAGGCTCAACAAGCGGTTATTCATTTGTGTTAGCTCTTTCTTCCAATTAGCGGTCAACACGTCATCATTCAAGATAGTGGCAACGATTGCAGCACCATGATCAGGTGGCATCGTATACGTTGAACGCGCTAAGTTCAGAATACGCCCTTTCGCTTTTTGGGCTTCTTTCAGGCTATCACTCACAATGATTGCAGCCCCCGTGCGTTCACGGTATAGGCCAAAGTTTTTCGAGCATGACGTTGCGATAACCATTTCTTCAGTATTATCCGCCATGTACTGCAAACCTGCAGCATCTTGCTCTAAGCCATCACCAAAGCCCTGATAAGCAATATCGACAAATGGCATGAAGCCATTTTTATTTGCAAGATTTGTAATCGCTTGCCAGTCAGAAAATGAGATATCAGCACCAGTTGGGTTATGGCAACAACCATGCAATAACACAACATCTTTAGGGCCCGCTTTTGAAAGCGCAGACAACATCGCAGCACTATCTACCTGTTTTGTTGCTGGATTAAAATACGGGTAGTAACGTACTTTTAACCCAGCAGCTTCCATAACAGGTTTATGGTTTACATAACTTGGGTTTGAAATCCAAACCGTTGTATCTGGATCTGCAATATACATAAGATCAGCCAACATACGTAACGCCCCACTCGCCCCAGGTGTTTGTACACCTGCAGAGCGCTGGAAGGCCGACGTACCTGTTAGCAACAAATCAATCATCGATTGATTGAATTGTTCATTACCCGCCAAACCAACATAAGCTTTTGTCGTTTGCGTACTCATCACTTGTTGCTGGGCAAGCTGTACGGCGTTCATGATTGGCGTTTCACCTTGACTGTTACGGTAAACACCAATACCAAGATCCACTTTTTCTTCACGAGGATCTTCACGATACGCTATAGACAATGACAATATAGGATCAAGTTGCGCTTCAGCTAGCTGCTTGAACATACTTAAAATTCCGTTTTACTAAATACACGATAACATCAACCTATCACTTCATTTGCGTTACGTCATCAGCTATTTAACGCATTGAATTCTCTTTTTTTGTAAGGCTGATTTGATCTTAAACAAAACTTCATCCAAGTCTGGTTGCAGACTGCTACCAAAAGCCTAAATTTAAAGTATGTCAGGATAACAACTGATGATATTACATTTAATCAAAGCATTGGTATAACAACACGTTAGATACTAATGGAGGTCACTATGAAAAATAGTGTTGATGTCCGTACATTACTCAATGTCTATGAAAAGGTGAAAACACAAGGCCACAGCATTGACATGGGTAACCAGCTAGAAGATATCAGGTGTATAGAGAACCACGATGGTTATAGCGTCAGCTTATCGGATGATACTGTCAGCCTCGACATTAATTTCCACAACACCTATCACTTCCATACCATGAATGAAGACCCAGACACCGTTATTAATCAAACAACAACTGAATTTCATAATAATAATGAACAGCRAATTCAAGCTTTTATTCATAAGTTACAAGAGCTAGATAAAAAATACTAAATCTGTGCGGATGATTGAAAACTTTATAAACCGCCAAGTAATTTAATGATGCCTATTTCCCTCAGAACCTGCCGGCTCTACGCCGGCAGAGAATCAAGTAAGAACGATGTTTCTTACCTTTTACATCGGCCTGACATTTCCCCAATAAAACTTACTTACTCTGTATATGATGAACAAAGATAACAAAAACTCGCGTTCAGGATTCATTCATAAAATTTATAGTACAGTTCAACTGAAAATACCTATATCAGGAAGTCAACCACATGATGGCACAAGAATTAAGATCAAATGAGATTGATATAGTCATTGAGGCCCTTGACGAGTGTTATCGTCGTCTTAACGCAGCAGAAATGTCTGCAAAAGATCTCACTCAAGATGGCTTTGCTTTAATGTTTAAATCTGCTTATCAAAGCATGGCTGATAAACAGCATTAGACCCCCTGTTTATATGACATAAAAAGCTCAAGATATCCTTGAGCTTAGTATCTTCAGGTTTGTCTTTTTATAAATCCCAATCTCGATTTTGTAAAACGACACGATATCCATCGATATCTTCGAACGTCTTACCTACATTTTCCCAGTAAGGGTTATTTGAGTCGACGACACTAAATCCCGCATCAATCATATTACGGCATGTTCGTTCCCACATCTGACTGCAGTCAATATAAAAAACAAGTAGGTGATCTGTGGATGGCGCTTTACCAGCTATCGTACCAATCTGATGAATAAATTCGAGGTGGTAAGAATGCTTTTGGTGTCCTAATACAACACCATCAAAGCCTTCATGATCTTTAAATTGTTTCAGCATTTCAAAGCCAAGTGCTTGACTATACATTACCGCAATTTGATTTAAATTATCTGTCGGTCTGACAACACGCAGCGTCGAATCTAAAGGTATCATAACTAAATCAAACTCCATTTTATTATTTCAATTCAGTATTTTACTCCTGTCACACCCCGTATTCAACAAGACACATAATATCCCTTGCACATTCTTTGATGCCAATCACACCAAAAATAATATTTAGAAATAAAAGTTCTGGAGGCAAAATCAATTATCTTTGAATTTGTTTCATCATTCAGCTGAATTTTTGGAATCCATGCTGCGTTAATTGTGGAATTAATGTGCAATCTGACGCGCATACCTTGCCCTACTGTCAATTTCTTCTAAATTCAAAAACATGACTGGGATGTCTGACTGCCATATATAACTTAAAAGGCAGCGTTGTAGATAAACCGCTTGAAGAGCCATTAAAATTACAAGGAATGAATATGTCTACTGTCCCCACCCTTGACGACAAATTGCATGGATTACTCCCATACGATAAAGATGAGATCAACCAAGCTTATCGCTCTTATTTAGAGTTTGGTCTACCAACCAGTAATAGTGAAAAGAAGAACATCTTAATTGTAGGTTGTGGAATTGCTGGCATGGTTTCAGCCGCGCTGCTAAGAAAATCAGGGCATACCGTCACCATTATTGAGGCAGACAGTCGTGTTGGTGGTCGTATTAAAACCTTCCGAAATAGTGATAAAAAGCGCTATTTTGAAGATGACAATCTAACCGGTGAGGCGGGTGCAATGCGCATACCTGACATGCACAAACTTGTGCAGTACCTCATCGACTATACCGGGGTTGAAAAACAACTTTTCCTCAATAAAACGGTGTCTAAAGAAGATGCAACATCATCTCTCATTAACTCACCAAACATAGATGAGGATGGTAATGTCAATATAGAGGCTTTAGAGGCAACTGGAAAAAACTTCCTRCACGTTAATCACAAACATGTTTCTCGTAAAGACTACGAAGATACCAATGATGTAAACAGCCTACTTAATTACAATCTATCAAATAACGAAAACAAAAAAGCAAGCGAACTACTTGAAGAAGCGATTGGGGAGCTTCGTCGTCAAGTAAACGAAGATCCAAAAACGGTTTGGCCAAAAATTATCGAAAAGTATGGCGAATACTCCATGCGCCGCTTTTTAAAAGAGCAAAATCCAGATTTATCAGAAAATGCGATTGAAATGATTGGTGTGCTAGAGAACCTTGAGTCACGCATGTCTTATTCTTTCATTCAAAGCTTCATTGAACTCGCCATTATCTCTCCTGAAACACCATTTTGGTTAATCAAAGGCGGCACTGACAAATTTACCCAAGCCTATTACGAGAAAGAAGGGCTTGAAGATATTACTTTCTTAAATCAAACGCTGGTTGATATCTATAAATGTAAAGAAACCGGTAAAGTGAAAGTGAATACGAAGGTTTCGTCTGAAAATCGTGATCATAGCGACCGTGACCATGCTATAGCCCAACTACTTAGCTCAAAAAGCTGGGATGAAGCCATCGTCACTATTCCTTTTTCAAGCTTCCGTATGGTGCATGTCTGGCCTGAAATGAGCCAGTCAAAACGTAAAGCAATTAGAGAGCTGCATTATGATGCTGCAACAAAAGTACTGTTAGAGTTCCGTGAACGTTTTTGGGAAACCGAGAACGAAATATACGGCGGCGGCTCTATTACAGATCTACCTAACCGTTTCATGTACTACCCAAGTGAGAGAATGGGCTCTGGCAAAGGTGGCGTTATGCTTGCTAGCTATTCTTGGGCAGATGATGCCCGGAAATGGGACTCAATGTCAGAATACGAGCGTTTTTGCTATGCACTCGAAAACGTCGCCATAACGCATGCCAAGCATACCCCCAACGATGATTATGAAACACGCAAAAAAGCACAGCAAAAAATCCGTGATTTATGTGTTTTCAACCCTGAAAAATATGAGCATACACAAGAAAACATTGTTGGTGCCGCTACCATTAGCTGGATGAATAACCCATATGCATTTGGTGAAGCAGCAATTTTCTATCCCGGCCAGTTAGAGCTTCTACATGAATCTATTATCAGTTCTGAGTGGCCAAGTAATGAAACAGGGAAATCTATCCTGCACTTTGCTGGTGAGCATGCATCTTTAAAACACGCATGGATAGAAGGTGCCATTGAGTCTGCGGTTAATGCCGCCCTCGTTGTTAATGAAAACCCACTTCCAAAACTTAACCAAGGGTAATCATCATGACGCGTATACCTTACTTAGACCAAAATAACGGACTCGATGATTCAGCTGCTGAGGTTTTCGAGCATATCAATGAAAGTCGCGGTAATGTGATTGGTGTTTTTGCGCTATTGCTAAATAGCCCACCAGTAGCAAAATTAACCGCTGATTTAGGTGGCTACCTTCGGTTCGATTCTATCTTGAATCAAACCGTAAAAGAGCTAGTAATATTAACAACACTAAGTGAAAACTATTGCCAATTTGAATGGGCTTTCCACGAAGGTTTCGCCCTAGAAGCAGGGATATCACCTCAGGTTGTCGATGTAATCAAGTATCGCCAAGAATTATCGAGTGAGCCTGAAGTTAGCCCAATCGAAACGAAAATTATTAGCTTTGTTAGAGAGCTAGTTAATAACAAACGTATTACTGACAGCACCTACCAAGCGCTTGAGCAAGAATTTAGCACCCAAGAGCTGACAGAAATCACCTCATTAACCGGTTATTACTGCATGGTTGCCTGCCAGTTAAATGCTTTTGCCCTAGCTGCACCAGCAGGTAAACCGCACCTTCCGGAACCAGCAGTGGCTTCAGATGCTGCAACTGAAACTAAGTAGCACATATCAAAAACGATAGGCCGTAGAGGGTACGGCCTAAGCCCCCTCATCGACATCTACTCACGGATAGCAGGAGATGAACAATGTCTGCAAATTTAAATCAAACGAATATAGAAGTTAATGACCCTAATTTTCAGCAAGCCTTTTCGCAACTACAGGGCAATATATTAAAAGGTCATGGAAGAGACCATTCACGCCATGTTTTTTTCTCTTTCACAGGTGATAAAGAGGCCAATCGCAAGTGGGTCTCAAAACAAGCAGAACAAGTAACATCCACACTTGAGCAAAATAAACAGCAGATCAGCTTCAAGGAAAATGGGGTTATACACCTCTTCATGAATTTGATGCTCAGTTCTACCGGTTACAATCAACTCGGTATTGATGAAAATGAATGGCCATCAGACAAAGCGTTCCGCTCTGGGATGAAAGACTTAAGCACGCGTTTTGATACTTTACCTAGAGGTGACCATAGCCCGACAGCAAACCCGCTTAACGATGACGTAAGCCAGTGGGAAACAGGGTTTCGAGAAGATGTTGATGGAATGGTTTTGCTCGCGCTTGGTGGATTAAACGATGAACAAGCCGAGTTAAAGCTTGAGCAAGAAGTCAAAAAACTTGAGCAGTCAATGGCTGGAACAGCACAAATCATCTTTGTGCAGAAAGGTCACGTCATGCGTAATGAAAAAAAACAAGTTATTGAACATTTTGGTTTTGTCGATGGCGTAAGTAACCCGAAGTTCTTATTTTCAGAACTCAATGAAGAATTTAAAAATGGTGGTTATTCCAAAAATGACCCAAGCGCTCCGTTAAATACTGTAATGGTTCGCGACCCTGGTGGTGATGAAAATGGTTATGGTACTTATGTTGTCTACCGTAAGCTTCAACAAAACATCAAAGGATTTTGGGAACGTCTTGATATCCTTGCCAATACTCTCTCCGAAACAAGCTCTGAAAAAGTTGATGCAGAGTACGCCGGTGCGCTTTGCGTAGGTCGCTTTAAAGATGGCACCCCCATCTCAGAACAAGGTAAAGATGGTTGGACAAACCTCTTTAATAATTTCAATTACGATGATGATTCTGATGGATTACGTTGTCCATTTCACTCACATACCCGTAAAACCAATCCTCGTGGCGATACTGTAAGGCAATTTAACTCCCCACCTACGATTGAGCGGAGCCGACGTATCGTAAGACGTGGCATCAGTTTTGGCTCGACAAATTTAGAGCCAACGAGTGAGTGGACTGATGCAGGTTTACTCTTTATTAGCTTACAAGCTGATATTGTTGATCAGTTTATCTTCATGCAAAACACATGGTGTAACAACGAAGGCTTTGTACGTCAAGCAACCGGAACTGATCCACTCGTTGGCCAAGTTAAACCCGGTTCAGAGCCTATGGCACAAAAATGGTCTACCAGTTGGGGGAACCCAAATGCAGAACAAGTAGACTTTAGCTTTTCTGGTTTTGTCAAAAACTTAGGTGGTGAATATTTCTTCATGCCTAGCCTTAGCTTTTTACGCTCACTCTCTAACGAATCAAGTGAATAGGTTATTGTATGAATGAAGAAACAAAAAGTACCTTAACTGCTACCGACACAACCGTTAATACCACTACCACCGCGCGATATGTGCTTGATGCAATTGGCAAGCAAGGTGTTAAACATGTATTTATGGTACCTGGTGGTGTCGTAGACCCTTTTCTCGATCAATTTGGAACTGACGAAAACGATATAAAAGCAATTGTTGCTGCAAATGAAGCTGGCGCAGCCTACATGGCTGACGGGTATGCCAGGGCAAGTGGCAAGTTTGGCGTCTGCATGGGCATTGGCGGCCCCGGTATCGCCAATATGGTTGGCCCTTTAGCGGCAGCTTATGCAGATAGCTCTCCAGTGCTAGCACTTGCTGGTGAAGTGCCTACAGCGTGGGATGGCAGAGGTGGATTCCAAGATGCCAGCGCAGCAGGACTCAATGATATCGGGTTTCTTAGCCAAGTTACTGAGTTAGCTTTAGAAATACCGAAATCTAATATGGTTCCCCATATGCTAGACACAGCATTTCGAAAAATGCTTGGCCGCGATCAACGTCCTGTTAGCCTGAGTTTTCCAAAACAAATTCAAACTGAAAAAATCAACGTTACTCCAGATTTGCATAAATGTATTCAGTGCGAAAATATCAGCCCAAGAGCCATTGACATTCATGCCGCCCAACAACTCATCGAAGGACTTCGCCAAACCTGCCAATCAAACAAAGCCAACGTCTCAATACTGGTTGGAAGTGGGACTGTTCGATCTGAAGCCAGTGAAGCATTAATTAATTTTGCTGAAAAATATCATATTCCAGTTGCAACAACCTTAAAGGCTAAAGGTGCTTTCCCAGAAACTCACCCACTTTCTCTTGGGGTCTTTGGGTATGCTGGTACCAACCATTCGACACACGCACTGCTGAATGGCGATCAAACAAACCCTGGCTGTCCTAATTACGGTGTAGAAGACAACCACCTATTAATCGTGCTTGGTTCAAGTTTGAATCAGCGAAATACCATGCGCTGGGACGAACACTTAAAACCAGAAAATGGCATTTACCAAGCTGATGTAAACATTTCTACTTTTTCCAAAAACTACCCAATTGATGTCGCAATAAATAGCGATATTCGAACGTTGCTAGAGTGGCTTATGGCTGACGAGCAAGCTGAACAGCTCCTCCCTATTTTAGAAACAAATGGCATAAGGCAAAAATGGCTCAATAGCATTTCAGTAAAGCCAAGGTTCTATGATGAAGAAAATCGCCATAGCCCCGCCATTCCCATGCACCCAGCTCGTGTAATTAGTGAACTACAAAATATTGCACCTCAGCATACGATTATTATCGGGGATTCTGGAGCACACCGGGCGTTTGCAGGCCATTACTGGCAAAGTAACGCTCCTCGCGAATACCTCACTGCGACCGCACTGGCGCCTATGGGCTGGGCTATTCCCGCAGGTATCGGCGCAAAAGTCGCTGAACCTGAAAAAGCATGCGTTATTGTCACAGGTGACGGCTGCATGTTAATGAACGGGATTGAAATTCAATCTGCCGCTCGTAATAACATTCCTCTTATTGTTCTCGTCGTAAATAACAGCGCATTAGGGAATGTCTATTTACGTGCAAAAACACCAATAGCTAAAGAATTAACCTCATTAAATACGCATAACTGGGCTGATTTTTCTAAATCACTTGGCGGTGATGGTGTTGTTGTAGAAAACCCAGATGATCTTGCCGCGGCGTTTGATCGTGCATTTTCAGCTAAGGGACCTTTTGTAATAGACGCACGTTGTGATCCGCATTTCCCAACACCAATTAACCCTTGGCGGGCAGAAAACGAACATCCTAATTGGGCAGAAGATCAATCTTAAACAGGACGATATTATGGCAGCGTTACCACTCATAGAACGGGAAGATCTCGATCAGCAAGGTAAAGACATTTACGATACCTTACTTGGCCCCAGAGATGGCTTATCCGGCATGTATAGGACATTAATGAATCACCCTTTACTTGCACAACATATAGGGCAGCTTGGTACATATGTTCGCTATGAAAGTGAATTGTCTGGCGACATTCGGGAGCTTGGCATTTTAGCCACAGCACGCGCACTCGGTGCACCGTTCGTTTGGGAAAAACACCTCGCACCTGCAGAGCGAGCCGGTTTACCGCAAGATGTCATTGAGCAAGTGCTTTCAGGCGACATTGCAACGGCAAAGATGAAGCCCGCTTATCTCTATACTTGGCAAATTGCAGAAGATGTGGTCCACCAGCGTAGCCTCTCAACAAAAACACAAGAGGCGATGATTAATGAAATTGGAGTAAAAGGCTTACTCGATTTAGTGATGGCTTGCGGCATGTACCGCATGATATCGACCGTTGTATTTTCATTTGATGTGCCACTGCCCGAAGGTGGCACACCACCATTTTAAAATGAAGTACAACGTAGTCTAATTAAAGCTGGTGGTAATTAAAAAAGGGTGTGAACAATCACACCCTTTTTTCAATTATATAAAGGGGCTGTTTTTCAGAAACAGCCTGCTAATGTGCAAGTTCACCACTCGATAATACCGATAAACTATCAGGCGTAAACTTTTGGAAGCTTATTGCTGATTTTTTCGGAGGATAGATAAACTTTGTCACTTTCACGATATATTTGGCAATAATATTGCCTGCAGTATCTTTTTCATCATACCAAAAAGTATCAATATCAATCTTCTTTCCTATATCCCACTTCATGTCAGTTCGAATAAACTTGTGCTCTTTCGGTATACCTAGTAGCTCTCTATACATGGCGATGCTCCAATTATTAATAAATTTTATGCAGCCATATTCACATAGTTTTAAAATGGTCTTTGTTCGGCTTGTCACAGTTCAAAAATCAACCATAAACGAAGGTCACAAAGTTGTTTAGCCGCTATTCTGGCATAAAACCAGTTGTCGACGCTTTGATTCAGCTCGAAGCTCACAGCGATTTTTATCCCACAAAAACCCTTTCGACAGCCTACTTTTCTCTATTACATAAAATGTTGTTTTAGTTTGTTTTTTCAACACTTCAGCCAAAGGCATCGCATTAAATTCGGCTTCACCTTCTGAATAGAATTGCGCTGAAAAAGGTCTTTTTTGAATATAAACAAGTTCACTGTTTTCTTTTTCAACTTGCTGTTGCCATTCGGCTAACAGACCTTTTTCAGCTTCTTTTCCTGTAAGGTTGAATTGCAGTAGCAAGGCAACAATGAAAAGAAGCACAGGTGTGATCAAGCCAATTTTGAATACCTTTTCAGGCAAACGATGCTGGGAGTGATAGCCTGCAATCAAAAGCCCAAGCGCAGGCAGCCCTGGCATCACATAACTAGGTAGGATATTCCCCGCCATGGTAAACAAGATCATAGGTGAAAGCATCCAGCACCATAGATATCCCATGTAACCACCACTCGACTGAATCCCCTCTTCCCCTTTCTTGAAAAAGCGGCCAACCTGATACATAAGTACAGGAGCCCACGGCAAAGCAGCTAAGAACCAAAAAATCCAAATCATGCCACGCACTTCGTCGTGCGCACTTCCATATAAATCACCTTCCCACCCGCTTACAACAAAGCGTTTAATGTGTTCGCCGATGATAAAGTAATTTAAAAAGCCTGGAGTCTTCCATTCGGCAAGCAAGTACCACGGTAAGCTAATAGCAATAAATAACGCTATTCCGCCCTTCCACGGTAAGCAGGTTACTATTTGTTTCCAGCGTTGTTCTTGAGATAACCAAGCGACTAAACTAATTCCGACTAAAACCAAGGTTAAAGGGCCCTTTGCAAGCATACCGATCGATAAACCAACAAAGAATAAGTAGCCCCAAATAGCAGATTTTTTCTGCCAACTTAGCCAAAAACTAACCATGCTCAGGGTGACACCTAGTGTCAGTGCTGTATCTGTCATTACAGCACCAGATATGACAATGAATGCAGTCGTTGATGCGACAATAGCCGTTGCCAACCAGGCTTCCTGCTTATTTCGCTCTTTAGCTGCTAAAACCCAAGTCAGCGCTAAAACGATGCAGCCAACAAGTAAATGTGGCAGACGGGCTGCAAATTCATTCACGCCAAAAAGCTCAAAACCGGCAGCACTAAGCCATGTAAATAACGGCGGCTTACCCCAAAAAGGGACATTGTAATCAAACATCGGAGTGATCCAATCCCCCGTTTCAAACATAAGCCTTGCCATTTCACCATACCGAGCTTCTGTCGTATCCATCAATGGATATAGCCCTAGGGTAATCAGTCGTACGATAATCGAACCGAAAACCAGAATCATGGCGTATTGCGTCAGCGTTAACGCTTGTTTATTCTTATTCACGCTTGTACTTCCTCATTCATTTTTTGTTCTGCTTTTAAGTTATCTTCCATCACGACAAAAAGTGGCCGTTGCTTTGCTTCTATAAATAGCCGACCTACGTATTCCCCCATCAGCCCGATAGATAACAGTTGCATTCCCCCTAATAGAAGCATCACCAAAATAGTTGAAGGGTAACCAGCAACCGGATCGCCCCATATTAATGTTTTCATGAATACTACGACGGCAAGCACTAAAGCAGACAAGGAGGTAAGTAACCCAGCGCCTGTTGCTAGCCTTAATGGGCGAGTACTAAACGATGTAATACCTTCAAACGCAAGGTGACATAGTTTGGTGTAATTCCATTTTGTTTCACCTGCAATACGAGGGTCGCGATCAAAAAGTAATGTTGTTCGGCGAAAGCCTGGCCACGCCAATAAGCCTTTCATAAACCGCGTTCGCTCAGGCAATTTAATTATTTCATTTACAACACGGCGATCGATTAACCTAAAGTCACCCACATTTTCAGGAATAGGCATTTCACTTAGGTGATTTATCACCTTGTAAAAAAGCGATGCAGTAATACGTTTAAACCAGCTTTCTCCGTGACGTTGCTTTCTTTTCATATCGACAACATCAAAGCCAGCTTTCCATTCCGTTACCA
Source organism: Photobacterium makurazakiensis (assembly GCF_050336715.1). Lineage (NCBI taxonomy): Bacteria > Pseudomonadati > Pseudomonadota > Gammaproteobacteria > Vibrionales > Vibrionaceae > Photobacterium > Photobacterium makurazakiensis. The sequence goes on along the minus strand of NZ_JAKJSJ010000034.1, from coordinate 60,784 downwards.
TTTCAGGGATCAGCTCCGGTGGGTCTTGCAGATCAGCATCTAGTATGATGACAGCATCACCTGTTGCAACTTGCAGCCCTGCGCTCATTGCTGCTTCTTTACCAAAATTTCGACTTAATCGAAGGCTTCTAATCTGGTGAAATGAACTAGAAAATTGCTGTACCATTGACCAAGAGTTATCATTGCTTCCGTCATCGACATAAACAATTTCACAAGGCTGTGCCAATTTATCTAAAGCACGACATAAACGCTCATGACAAATCTCTAATACTGCATTTTCGTTATACATCGGGACGATAACAGAAATTAATGGCGTATCTCGATATCCGCTAGGTTGTCGATCTCTATGTTGGGACAATAAAGTAATAGATGACATGCTAAACCTCGAACATAATTAAAGTGCTTGAGATCTATGCTATTCCTACTGATGTCATAAAAAGGTCATTGACATTTTTTTCACGCTAAACTGTGTCATTATAGTGAGGTCACTCGAGTATTAGCTTTTATTACACCTCTCTCTGGTAGGTACCATCATGAAACTGTTATTGGTTGAAGATCATCAAGATATTGCTGGCGTTATTTTCGACTTTTTTGAATTAAAAGGGTACACCCTTGACTATGCCAGTAATGGACAGCACGGGCTGGAGCTAGGCAGTAATAATCATTATGATTTGATCATTCTTGATATTATGCTGCCAAAACTTGATGGTTACATTGTTTGCAAAAAGTTACGCGAACAAGGTGTCGATACACCCATACTAATGCTAACTGCACGCGATACTCGAGAAGATACACTTAAGGGCTTCGCCCAAGGTGCAGACGATTACCTTGTAAAGCCTTTTGACCTTGAAATACTTGAAGCAAGAATAAAGGCGCTTACTCGTCGTCATTGTGGTGTTACTGCTGTAGAGAGCCTCCAGTTTGAAGAGTTAAACCTCGACCTAAGTCAGCATATTGTTGAACGAAATGGTTGTAGTTTTTCTCTTAATCCAACCCTTTTTACAATATTAAAATTGCTCATGCTTCGAGCCCCTAAAGTGGTAACAAAAGAAGAACTTATTTCTGCATTGTGGGGAGAAGATGAACCGGAAGGCAATGTACTACGCAGCCATATATACCAGCTTAGATACCAAATTGATAAGCCGTTTAAACATGGCTATATTAAAACCGTTCCGAAGGTCGGCTACCAATTAATCGGTGAGGAGGAACAGTGAAAAAAAGGCTTCTAAAAGTAAAGAGTGCAAAACAGCTAACCTTTACCTATTTTGCTATTGTCGCTTTTTCAATCATCACTATTCACGTGTCATTGCTTGAGTCGACCCTTGAAGATTTCGAACAGATTAATGCAAATAATCGGTTAACCCATACTAAAGGCATAGCACCATCACTCTTTGAAAATAATGATTTAACAGATATAGTTATCCCGCCCTTCAGTCACGCCTACCTTGGCATTGAAAATATTCCTGACAATATTTCGATACCCAATTCGTTACAAAACGATGAAGCTGTGGAATTCTATAACTCCGAAAAAGACTCAACAGATTACTTTATTATGAAAAGTAACCTAGAGATAAGAGGAAAAAGCGAAGACGTCTATTTCGTTTATTTTGATGATCTCTACGAGCTAAGTGAAGAGCAGGTTTTTGATAATGAAGTAAAACAGCTCATAATATCTCTCATCCTGATATTAATTAGCTTCGTGGTTGTATTACGCATTTCCGACCGTCTTACTCACCCTCTAGCACAACTGGCAAATGATCTCGATAATCGTTCACCGACAGATCTATCCCCTATTGCACTACCGAGCGGCATTGTGTCAAAAGAACTCGTACAGTTAGTAGATAGCTTCAACTTATATGCCGAACGTATTCAAGAATTACTCGATCGTGAGCGTTCATTTAACCGTTATGCAAGCCATGAACTTCGCACACCGCTAATGGTTATTAAAGGGGCAATATCATTACTCGGACAATCAAATGAACCTGCATTTGTAGAGAAACAACGCCAACGACTACTGCAATCAAGCAATGAGATGAACGATTTCGTCACAACGTTACTTTCACTAACGCGTGAAGAAAACACCCACAATCTAACCCCGCGACAAATAGAGCTCAGTGAATTAGAAACCATTGTCGCTCCACACTCATCGCTACTAAAAGGAAAAGATGTAGTGTGGAAGGTGGTAATTAACGAAGCTACTTATATCAAAGCCCCTGAAAACACATTTAAAATTCTAATTGGTAATCTGATAAAAAATGCCTTTGCCTGTACAGAGCAAGGACAAGTGATCATTCAAGTATCAAATAAAGCCATCGAAGTCATAGATACTGGGATTGGTCTTGGCTCTAAGCCTCGTGGCGTTGAAGGTTTTGGCTTAGGTTTGCTAATCTCCAATGACATATGCAGAAAATATCACTGGAGCCTAAGCCATCATACAAATGAATTTGGTGGCTGCACTGCTATGATTTCACTGCATCCAGCTGAAAAACCCAGCGTTCAGACAGCGTAAAATTCACTAACATACCGCATAACACCCCTGGCACCATCGCCACATAGGGCCACAATACTTCCCATTGTGGCCCTATGCTCAAATAAGCGCTAATCCATTTCGGGTTTATTGTCGATATTAATAGATAATAAATTCCATAATTTGGTGCAAACCCAATAACAGAAGAAAACAAGAAGCGTGACCACTGTTCAAACGGTTGACAAGGTGAGGCATGTTTAAAGGTAAAGATTCGATTCAACCACCAATTCGATGAAGCAGCTACCCAAAATGCAATCCCCCTTGCGGCTTCAAATGTCATTACTGTAGACAAATAAAATACTGCTGTCGCATCAATCAGAAAACCACAACCACCAATTACTGCAAATTTCAAAAAATGTCGATACTTCAATATTATAACTCGTAATTTTATACCAAATACTATTTTAGAAGTTAGCAGGTAGAAAAAATGTCAAGTCAATAATGGGTATCTGTAGATAAATATCAGAAAGTACTTTTTTTTCACATCAAACGAGTATAATGAGCTCGTTTATATTTTTAACTACTGACAATGGAAAAGCATGAGCAAAGTTTTTACTTTCCTGAAAGGGATGGCAATGGGAGCAGCCGATGTCGTTCCTGGTGTTTCGGGCGGCACTATCGCCTTTATAACGGGTATTTACGATACATTACTTGAAAGCATTCGCCGGGTGAATCCAAGTCTAATCGGCATTTGGCGTAAAGATGGTTATAAAGCTGCATTTAACCATATCAATGGTACATTTCTAGTCCTGCTGCTTGCCGGTATTCTTACTAGCATTTTCACCTTCGCTAGGGTGATAACATGGATGCTTCACACCCACCCTATTCCGCTATGGTCATTCTTCTTTGGTTTGATTGTTATATCCGTGATTCATATGTTTAAACAAGTTGAAGACTGGAAAATGACACGGGGAATAGCCATTATCGCTGGAGCTGCTTTTGCCTATGGCATTACGGTTTTACACCCTCTAACCCTTGATCCAACTTATATCAACATCATGCTTGCTGGCTCAATTGCTATTTGTGCCATGATATTACCAGGTATTTCAGGCAGCTTCATTTTGCTACTACTGGGCATGTATGGCCCTATTTTGTCTGCGGCAAAATCATTCGATATCATCACGCTAGGCCTTTTTGCTACAGGTTGCTTAGTGGGTATACTGACATTCTCTCATGTACTTTCATGGGTCCTAAGAAACTACCGTGACATTGCATTAACCTTTCTTACGGGGCTGATGATCGGTACTTTAAGTAAAATATGGCCATGGAAAGAGACACTAACGTGGCGTATAAATTCGAGTGGTGAGCAGATACCACTAATCGAAAAAAACCTATCACCGATAAACTTTGAACAAGTTACAGGCCAGCCCGCACTTCTTGGCTATGCCGTTATTGCAATGTGCTTTGGTATACTGATTGTCTGGGGACTTGAGAAAGTTGCCGATAATTAACTAATTGTTTGATAGTTTAAAAAACCGCCTACTTTTTAAAAGTTAGGCGGTTTTTTTATTACTGTGACAAATTACAACTTTCGTTGAAATGCCAAAGTATGTGCATCAATTAGTGATACTGAAATAACTTCTGCACTTCTTTATAGTCTTGCGTTTGTGTCAGTGAAAGCATCAATAAAATACGCGCTTTTTGTGGATTCAAGCTACCTGATGCAACAAAACCGTACTTATCATCATCAACTTCGGCATCCAAGGTTGTTGAACCTGTTGGGGTACGTGCACTTCGCACTACCATCACACCATCTTCACTTGCTTTAGCAAGTTCATCGAAAACTGTATGGAACATGTTACCATTGCCAACTCCCGCACTCACAATGCCATCATATTCAGCATTTACAAACGCTTTAACCGGAAGTTCAGATGCATTTGAGTAATTATAAACAATGCCGACTTTTGGTAGTTGTTCTAACTCTGATACATCAAATGTTGACTCAACGGCCTGCTTACGTGTGGCGCTTTTCTGGAAATTTACATCACTATTATGGATATAACCAACAGGGCCTACATTTGGTGCTTGGAATGTATTTACCGCTGTTGTACTTGTTTTTGTTACATCTCTCGCACCAAAGACAGTGTCATTCATAGCAACAAGGACGCCACGGCCTGCTGAATCTTCATCTGCTGCTGTTACTACAGCGTTATAAAGGTTCATAGGGCCATCGGCACTCATCGCCGTTGATGGGCGCATCGCACCAACAAGTACGACAGGCTTATCACTATTAACGGTTAAATCAAGAAAATAGGCGGTTTCTTCCATAGTATCAGTACCATGTGTTATAACCACGCCGTCAACATCATCTTTGGCAAGCAATTCATTAACGCGCTTCGATAACGTTAACCAAACCTCATCGTTCATGTCTTGCGAACCGATGCTTACAACTTGCTCACCACTTATGCCAGCAACATTTGTCATTTCAGGCACGGCATAAATCAAGGAATCTACACCTACTTTACCTGATGTATAGCTAGAATCTGTCGCAGATTGACCAGAGCCAGCAATAGTACCGCCTGTTGCCAGAATTTTTATATTCGGTAAATCAGCAGCCATGCTTAAACCGCTGAAAGAAACCCCTGCTACGAACAAACCAATAGTTACAAGATTATTCTTCATTATTATTACCTGATAGTTATTTATATTATATTTCAATGACTGAGCAGAAGTATCGCTATTATTAGGTAACACTTTCGAGGTATAGATCACTATTCTGCCATTACGAAATGTGATCCATTAGCCATAATTTTGAAACTAAATAAAAAATTTAACCTGAAACGCCCATAACCCGCCAATCCACTACCATTTAATTACAACATTAACAACGTGTTACATGGCACCAATATGTTTAACTCGTAGGTAAATCACAAAAATAGGAGCAAAAACCCGAGGCACATCTAAGAGAATGATAAAGTTAATGAAACTATCAAAGGTAGACTCAAGTTTTGTCAGTCATATCAAAAAATAAGGCCATCAGATATTCAACCCTTTCTGCCGTAGTCATCAGTGCATTTCTACTTTATGAGAATAAAGTTGAGTCTTCACTACTTACTAAGGGAGAATCTTGTGAACTTAGTACCCTCGCATGTGAACAGAAGGGAGCTTCTATCACCTTGAGTGAGGATGTTATCCGGCCAATGCGCACTAGTGAGATAACGGTAAATTGGCCAGATCTTCCAGAAGATACTCATGAATTATTATTATCTTTAGAAGGGGAGGAAATGATGATGGGCGTGTATAAACTAGTACTGACGCCAAGTAATCAAGCTCACCAATATAAAGCTGAGTTGATGCTACCTTTTTGCACTAGCAACGAGATGACATGGCAAGGTACGATCAGTAGTAATACCTTAGACAACCAGTCGACACCGATAAATATTTCAATAAGGATGATAAAGTGAAATATCAATGGATAATTCTTGCAATGGCGCTGGCCGCTGGCCTTATTACCAGTCTCGTTGTTGAAAAGCGTAACGATACAGTATCAGCCCCCCAATACCCACTGAACATTCTTGAAAGTGGTAAAGAGGCTGTTGACCTATATTCACAAGAAGATTCAAGAATCAGAGTCATCTATTTTGGTTATACACACTGCCCGGATGTCTGCCCTACTTCACTGGCCGTATTATCTGCAGCGCTTCAGCAACTCGATAATAATCAACTTGAGCAACTATGGCCTATTTTTATCACACTTGATCCTGAACGTGATACGCCTGAAAAGAGTGAGCAATACGCAAAATATTTTCATAAAAGCATTGTCGGTATGACTGGTACCTCAGATCAAACAAAAGCATTAGCAGAGAAATATGGTGTGCTCTATATGAAAACAGAACTCGAAGACTCTGCGCTAGAATATGCCGTTGACCATAGTTCTTATTTCTACTTCCTTACTCCTGATGGCACTTTGGTTGATAAAGTTCAGCACACACTTAACCCAAATATTTTAGTTGAAGCTATTAACCAAATACTAAAAGTGGAGAACTCATAAGGTTGCAGACCTTATAAATAGGCTGCTATTACCATTTTTCTCATTTTTGAGAGGGGATTTTTTAAAGAAAACTGGTGTTCAAGCAGCAATTTGCACAACTTATGCCATACTAATTCTGCCGATTGAAAATTTTAACACTCGGTCTGTAGTGGCAAACAAAGGAGAATAAAGAAAAATGAACCGTTCATTATCTATCCTTACCGGTATTATTCTGAGTGCAACGTTAATTGGTTGTTCTAGCTCAGACGAAGTTGATCAAATGCAGCAACTCACTAACAAAGTCGATATGCTCTCTGATCAGGTAGGTGCTCTGCAAAGCCAGCAAGATCAGATGGCTGGCGCAGTTAATGATGCACGTGCTGCATCTGATGCTGCATACCAAGAAGCGATGCGCGCCAACCAGCGTATTGACAATATTGCTAGCTCTTATAGCAAGTAAATAATAAAAGTTGATAAGTAAATCAATAATAAAAGTGACGCATATTGCGTCACTTTTTTTATATAGACCCAACTGCTTCTAAGAAGCTATATCCTCGGCCTCTTACTGTTTTTATATGTTGTTTAGATAAGCCTGACTGCACCATTTTCCGTCGAATATTACTAATATGCATATCTAAATTTCGGTCAAATGGGCTTAGGTCTTTTTTTAATACTTTTTTTTGTAATTCTGCTTTTGATACAACAATACCGTTATGGGTAATTAAATAATCAAGTAGCTCTGACTCTGTACCTGTTAAGGGCAACCTTTGTAGTTGCTCGGTAACAACTGAAGTAGCTAGGTGTGTGCCTAATCGCTGACGTTCTAAACCTACTCTTCTCAGTATCGAGGTGATACGAGCTAATAGTTCAGGAACTCGAAAAGGCTTAGCTACATAATGATCAGCACCTGCTTGTAACCCATCTAACATAGAAGATTCATCGGCTAATGCCGTTAACATTAGAATTGGGGTCGCGAAGCGTTGGCAAATACGTCTAGCAACTTGCATTCCATCCAAGTTAGGCAACATAACATCAAGTAATACAAGATCGGTGGCATTTTCTTGTATATATTTTAAACCCGATTCACCACAGTGCGCACAATGAACCTCATAGCCCTCTTCTACCAGCACTTCTTCTAGTAGCTCACAGAGCATTACATCATCATCAATAACCAATATCTTAGACACACGCCGACCTATAAATAATAACCATTATCAAGCTTGAAGGATTATCAATTCTTCCTGATATTTGATCAAGTAAAATATTGCTGATAACAATAAATCTTGGTCAGATTGTGCATTAATTTCTTGTATTTAGGCAAAATTGAACTATGTCAACCACAGTGAATTTACACCCATTTTCATCACTCAAACTATTGACTTTACTGTAGCCAGCGTGAGTATTAGCCCGCCATCATTTCCCACAGAGTTACTCACAGCTTTTGTGGATAACCAAGTTATCCACAGGAAAGTAGGCACACTTACAGAGCAAAAAAACACCAAAAAAAAATAAAACCCATCAAACACCACTAAAATCGCCAAGAAAAAGATGAAAATATAGCACTTCGAACAACAAACAACTCCAAACCGATAAAAGAACAACTTTAATCTTGTGAAATGTATTAACCTCTACATATTCAGAACAAGATATCCCAACCAAGAAAGACAACCGTTTGCTTTTTATATGCAAATCTGTAAATAAAACGCTGACATATATAAAAGCCAATCTAACCCAAAAGTTGTTCAAAAGTTGTAAATTAAAGCACAATCCAAACTTATGAAATCGATTTTATACAAACAAACTCACCACCACTAAAAAAATATAAACATTTAAAATCAATAAGTTAATTACGTAACCCAACAAAACACCCACACAAACAAATTAATCAATTGACACCAACAATAAATCCAATAAAATACGCGCCGTTTGCCCATATTACGGCAACGTAATTTACTATTATAATGATGTAGCTTGAGGTGTATAAATGGCTGGCGATAATAATTACAGTCTTGGCGCAGTGCCGCAATCGGCACGTAAAGGCGTGTTGTCCCTAACCATGGTAATGTTGGGGTTAACCTTTTTTTCTGCCAGTATGTGGACAGGAGGTACATTAGGAACAGGGCTCTCATATGATGACTTCATACTCGCTGTTCTTATTGGTAATCTCATTCTCGGCATTTATACCTCCCTCCTTGGTTACATCGGCTCTTCAACTGGCCTCTCTACTCACCTTCTTGCTCGTTTCTCTTTTGGTTCTAAAGGTTCTTGGCTTCCTTCCACACTTCTTGGTGGTACACAGGTCGGTTGGTTCGGCGTCGGTGTTGCCATGTTTGCAATACCTGTCCACAAAGCGACAGGCATTGATACCAACATTCTAATTATTGTTTCTGGCTTACTCATGACAGCTACCGTTTACTTCGGTATTTCAGCTCTCATGGTCCTTTCCGCTATTGCGGTTCCAGCAATCGCCCTTCTAGGTGGTTATTCAGTAACTGAAGCTATCGGCAGCGTAGGCGGTATTGATGGCCTTAAAGCCATCACCCCTGAAAACCCAATTGAATTCTCAACAGCACTTGCACTTGTAGTTGGCTCTTTTGTTTCAGCAGGCACACTAACTGCAGACTTCGTCCGCTTTGGTAAACGACCTATGGGTGCCGTGGCCGTCACAATGATCGCCTTCTTTATAGGTAACTCACTCATGTTTATTTTCGGTGCAGCTGGTGCAGCCGCGACCGGTCAATCTGATATCTCTGAGGTGATGATTGCACAAGGGTTACTTATCCCTGCCATTATCGTTCTGGGTTTGAACATTTGGACAACCAACGACAATGCACTTTATGCATCAGGTTTAGGCTTCTCAAACGTTACAGGCCTGCCGAGTAAATACCTTTCGATGGTAAATGGCCTCATTGGTACACTTTGCGCGCTTTGGCTATACAATAACTTTGTTGGTTGGTTAACCTTCCTTTCGGCAGCAATTCCACCGATCGGCGGCATCATCATTGCAGATTTCTTCAAAAACCGTCATCGTTACAAAGATTTTGCAAATGCAGAATTCAAATCGATTAATTGGGCAGCCATTATTGGTGTAGCCATCGGTGTTGCTGCTGGCCACTTATTACCAGGTGTGGTTCCTCTTAATGCAGTCATGGGTGGTGCAATCAGCTACCTTATTCTTAATCCATTATTAAACGGCGCAGCCAATACATCGGCTTCAAACGCATAAGGATTTTTCACGATGCATACCTCAAACATGCTCATCCAAAATGTTACTCTTCGCGGCAAGGACGGCCTGCATCAAATCCTCATAGAGGATGGACTGTTTAAAACAGTTTCAACTATGGATGAAACGATCAATCACACTGCAACTGTCATTGATGGCGAAGGTGGTTTGGCTATACCACCATTCTGTGAACCTCATATTCACCTTGATACGACGCAAACTGCGGGCGAACCAAGCTGGAATATTTCCGGTACCTTATTTGAAGGTATTGAACGCTGGGCTGAACGAAAATCACTGCTGTCGGTTGAAGATGTAAAATCTCGTGCTAAACAAACACTAAAATGGCAAATTGCCAATGGTGTACAACACGTTCGTACGCACGTTGATGTTTCAGACCCGACTCTTATTGCTTTAAAAGCAATGCTTGAAGTAAAAGAAGAAATGAAACAATGGGTAGATATCCAAATTGTTGCATTTCCACAAGAAGGTATTCTTTCTTACCCTAACGGGAAAGAGCTACTTGAAGAAGCTGTTCAGCTAGGTGCTGATGTTATCGGTGCTATTCCGCATTTCGAGTTTACAAGAGAATACGGCGTAGAATCACTGCACTATGTTTTCGAATTAGCACGTAAGTATGATCGCCTTATCGATGTGCACTGTGACGAAATTGATGATGAACAATCACGCTTTGTTGAAACCCTAGCTGCACTTGCTCATAAGTTTGATATGGGTGACAAGGTAACGGCGAGCCACACGACAGCAATGCACTCTTACAACGGTGCTTATGCTTCGCGTCTTTTCCGTTTGTTGAAAATGTCTGGTATTAGCTTTGTTGCTAACCCGCTGGTAAACATCCACCTACAGGGTCGTTTTGATGATTACCCTAAACGCCGTGGTGTAACTCGCGTTAAAGAGATGTTGGCATCTGATATTAATGTTTGTTTTGGCCATGATGATGTGTTTGACCCTTGGTACCCGCTAGGTACAGCGAACATGATGCAAGTTCTTCACATGGGGTTACATGTTTGCCAAGTTATGGGTTACGACCAAATTAATGACTCACTTGACTTAATCAGTACTAACTCTGCGCATACGCTGAACATTCAGAGCCGTTATGGCATTGAAGCCGGTAAGCCTGGTAACTTGATTATCTTGCCTGCCGAGAATGGATTTGATGCAGTACGACGCCAAGTACCTGTACGTTACTCTGTACGTCAAGGCAACATCATTGCCCAAACACAGCCAGCTGTAACGCAGATCGAACTTGATAACGGTAAAGAAGACGTCACTTTTCGTCGTTAGTTGTTAAGTTAATAAGGAGGGAAACCTAAGTTTCCCCCTTAACAGTGAGCCTGCTTATTTTCAATTTATAATAAGCAGGCATTTTTATACCTTCTACGAACGAAAGCCAGAAGTAGTAACGGTAAACAGGCTACCCACGCCACAACTCCTCCGCCTGACTGTAGACTACAGTTGGTTGGGCTAATACCACTTACGCCATCAATGCAATCTTCAGAGTTAACAGCATCCTCTTTTGCGTCTCCGTACAAACCGTTATCAATAAAGTCAGGGTTTGTGACAGGATGCTTGGGAATCGAACTCACCGTAGATTCTATCCAATCATAGTATGTACCCACTCGAGTATAAAACCCTGGGCGAGATATCGAGCCACATACCGGGGAGCCGACAGGACCACCACTAACGATGCCGATTTGCCGCCAAACACCGCTGGCATCTTGTGCCCTCAATGGGCCTCCACTATCACCTTTACAAGAATCAGGGCCGAACCCTTGAGGGCTACCGTCTGCATCAAATAAGATTTCAGGTGGCAAAGCACAGATTTTAGTTCGGTTTAGTGGGCTATCTAAAATATAGTGCTGTTGATTACCTGACTCCAATCGCTCAAAACACTCTGCCATTGGAAGGAATGACAACTCGGCTTCCATCAAGGCTTCTGCAATACCTGAACCATCAGAGCTGGTTGATCCCCAGCCTGATACTTTTGTATTCTTTGGCCGGCTATTTTCAGACCACTCACGATTAAGGCGTGTTTCAATTGAAGAAGCTATTCCTGCCGTTGAAAGTGCTATGGGAGTGATGCTTGATTGTGGAAAACTACGCCCCACACGTAAAAGTGCCAGATCATTATCCAGTGCCGTTGCAATAACATCTTGGGTTACGGAGCCATCAGCCGCTGTAGTAATTTGTAATACAGGGTTTGGTGTATAATCGGGGTGAACAACAACATGCGAAATTGCATAGAGTGCCGCAGGATCTTCAATAGCGCTGCTTGTTGTACCCACCATGACGCTCAGCATACTAGGCGGTAACACCGAAAAACTATCCCCATCAAGTTGATGAACTACGCAGTGTGCTGCTGTCAGCACCCAGTTTTTATTAATCACACTACCGCCACATAGATGTGCAGTATCATTCGGTGTAAAACGTAGAGAGGCCATCCAGCTTTGTTCATCTGCGGGGTCAACAGGTGTTCCTCCAACTACATAGCCCGTAACATCGGCAGCATTGGCAATAGGAGCTGATATAGCAGCCACCAGCGCTAAAGATAATAATGGTATCCTCATGGTAACTAATTCCGTTTAGTTAAATTTGTTTAACGGCTATTCTACCAACACATCAAATTTCAAATTAAAGATTACACCTAACTTGCGAGTTAAATGTCGATATGGAGTGAAAGAACTTATTATTACAATAAAGCCTGAGAGGCAGGGAAAAAACTTGAGCTGAAGCGTTAAAAAGAAAAGCCATATTAAATGGCTTTTCTTCAACTCGAATTGAATACTATAACTATAAATTGGACCTCAACTATAAACCTATCGTCGAACAACTTACATCTTCATCAATATTAAAATCGGAATATGTATCACCAAGTAATTCGGCTGMAAGTTTCGGGTAGAAGCCATTTTTATAAGCCTCGTCAACATCCCCCATACTTATCGTATAGAGTTTCAGACCGATATTTTCTATTTCATCAGGAACACAGACACTGTTTCCACCATCACTGAAACACACATCACCAGAGGTATCGATGACACCACAGCTGGTATCATCGAAGCTAACTCCCAAAGCATTTAGTTTACTGTCGAGAGCGGTTTCAGTCCCTCCTGGAAACTCATCGGGCAAAGTTATGCCATAGTCATTTTCTAGGTCTTCAACACTTCGGTATCCATCGACACTTTCAACTTCAGCGCTAACTACAGCAAATACTTCAGCTTTTCCTGTCAGAGTATTTTTCACATCATCTTCATCGCAACCCAAGAGCGCTAACACTGTCAGTAAAATAATTCCTTTTTTCATAACCGTCCCTATTAATAACCATTACTTTAGAGTCAAACACTTACAGTTTAGCCACAAAACAATGCAACCCCCATACTAAAAAGTCACATTTTTAACATTGATTAATTCACCCGTTCGTTTTTTACCCTTTATTTTGCAATTTCCTGTGATCTTAACCGTGATTCCTTCCCTTCTATTTATTTGCTGTCATAATAATAAACAGAACAGTTACCTGTATGGTATACACCCACCATTACACATCTACGGACACCCTTATGAGTATTGAAAATATTGTTAAACAGCGTTCTGGCGAGAAATGTGAACTTTGTGCATCTGCTGACAACCTAAGCGTTTATGAAGTACCAGCCTCTCCTGATACAACCGCTGGTAGTTGTGTAATGGTATGTGGTACTTGCCGTACAGAAATCGAAGATGCAGAAACATTGGATCAAAACCACTGGCGTTGCCTAAACGACAGCATGTGGAGCCAAGAACCTGCAGTTCAAGTTATGGCTTACCGTATGCTTAAGCGCCTTTCAGCTGAAACATGGGCTCAAGATCTTCTAGATATGATGTACATGGAAGAAGATATGGTTGAGTGGGCTGAAAAAGGTATTGCTCTTGCCGAGCTTGATGCAATTAAAACGCTAGATGTTAACGGTACAGCCCTACAATCTGGTGATAACGTTACTATCATCAAAGATCTTCCTGTTAAAGGCTCAAGCCTTGTTGTTAAACAAGGTACAGCGGTTCGTGGTATCCGTTTAACTGACAACCCACTGCATGTAACAGGTAAAGCGGCAGGTACTAACATGGTTATTATCGCAGCTTACTGTAAAAAAATGTAATTAGCCTTAGCCATCTAACATTTACCCTTCCGATATTTGAAATTTGGCTAACGTGGGAAAATGGGCGGCATTTATGCTGCCCACTTTTTATTCTACCTATAGCTAAATACGCTACCTGGCAGACAATAATGTTAATCTTATTTGCTCATTGTTTCTAAACGTGGTTACAATAACGCGTTATATCAATTAATTAATGTTTCGTTAGTCGGGGAGCTTAGGCTGAGACCACGTTGTGGGACCCGTTGAACCTGATCCATTTAGCAATGGCGTAGGGAACTAGCACACGTGTCTCATCACTACTCTGTATTCAGAGTCCAATATTGACACCTGCTACCCTCCGCTTTATTCATTTAGGGGTAGTTATGGGCAACGCCAAACCATCAAAAACACCAATCACATTGACTATTGCTGGCTCTGACAGCGGTGGTGGTGCCGGTATTCAAGCTGACATTAAAGCGATTTCAGCAACAGGTGGCTATGCCTGCTCTGTTATTACTGCTTTAACAGCACAAAACACCCAAGGCGTCACCGGCATCTTCGGTATTGACCCCACTTTTGTAGAACAGCAGCTTGATGCAGTTTTTTCTGATCTCGACGTTAAATCAGTCAAAATCGGCATGTTAAGCGATGCAAATATTATACGTGCAGTTGCCAGTAAACTTCGCCAATATCAGCCAAAGCACCTTGTTATCGACCCCGTCATGGTCGCAACGAGTGGTGATCTTCTGCTCGAGCAAGAAGCAATAGAAACCCTCAAAACAGAGTTGCTTCCACTTGCCGATGTTATAACACCGAACCTGCCTGAAGCCGCTGCTTTACTTGGCACTACGCTTCCAGAAACAGAGCAAGACATGTCTGCAATGATTGACGGACTGCGTAGTCTCGGGGCTAAATCAACGTTACTGAAAGGTGGTCATCTGGAACAAGATGAAAATAGTACTGACCTACTCATCCTAAGCAACGATGTTATTCGAATGTCTACGCTACGTATTAATACACGTAATACACACGGTACAGGCTGTACTCTTTCAGCAGCTACCGCATCATTCCTTGCCCAAGAATACTCGCTGGTTGATTCAGTGAAACATGCTAAATCATACATTACGCAAGCGATCACACACGCTGACGAGCTAGAAATCGGTTCAGGCCACGGCCCTGTTCACCATTTCTTTGCTGGTCATTTCAAGCCTGAATAAATAAAACAGTGATGACGATGCCTGAACCTGTAATCAATACAACAGGACTCGCTAGCAATATCGGTGTTGCCTTAAAAAAGGCAACCCTCCGTTATAAAGATGCTGCCGAGCCATTATTTTCTGCACTCAGCTTAGAGCTGCCTGCTGGTAAATGGACTTGCCTACTTGGAAAAAGTGGGTGTGGTAAAACAACCTTACTTCGTCACCTTGCTGGGTTGCTTGAGGATAAAGTGGAATGGCAAGGTGAACTCAAGACATCTAATAACACTCCCTTATTAGGTAATGTGGCTTACATGGCACAACAAGATTTACTTTTGCCATGGCTCAACGTTATTGACAATGTTTGCTTAAGTACCCGCTTTGGGAACAAACATCCCGCAGATATGTCTCGCGCAACAGCATTACTTGACGCTGTAGGGCTAAAAGATTACGCAAAAGCGACCCCGGATCAACTCTCTGGCGGTATGCGTCAGCGTGTAGCACTTGCACGTACACTTATGCAAGATAAGCCACTGGTGTTAATGGATGAACCATTTTCAGCCCTTGATGCTGTAACACGCTATAAGCTGCAAACGCTCTCTGCTGAGTTACTGCAAGACAGAACTGTTTTATTAATCACTCATGATCCACAAGAAGCTCTCCGTCTTGGTCATAATATCCATATTATGTCTGGAAGCCCTGCCTCACTCGTACCATTAGGTGTTCCAAGCTCGTTACCTCCACGCCAGTTTACCGCTGAACTCGCTAGCCACCAGCAGACGATTATCAACCAATTGGAGCGTGATTATGGGTAATCAATCAACACAGAATATCCAAGATGATTCAACGGTAGCATCTCCTTTGTTAACGCAGCAGCAACACACGGCAAATACAGGTTTAAAGGAAGTTAACCATTGGTCTCAGCACCTTTTACGCATTACGGTGAGCGTATGTGTGATTTTTGGTTTATGGCATGCCATCGTTATTCTTTTTGAATTACCCCCTTTTATATTACCCGGCCCTGTTGCCGTATTAACGAAACTGGTTGAGCGGTTTGATATCCTTTGGCAACACACATTAGTAACCGGTACTGAAGTTATCTTAGGTTTATTCTTGGGTCTCTTTTTAGGATTGTTTTTTGCCTTACAGATGTTGCTCTTTGCTCCGCTTCGCCGCTGGCTGCTACCCATATTGATTACCAGTCAAGCAATACCTGTCTTTGCTATTGCCCCAATACTCATGCTATGGCTAGGGTATGGCATGGCGTCAAAAATTGTCATGGCAGCAATGATCATATTTTTCCCCGTCACAACGTGTTGCTACGACGGTTTACGTAACACTCCTACTGGCTACCTAGATTTAGCCAAAACCATGGGTGCCACACGCTGGCAATTATTATGGCGTATACGCTTACCAGCCGCTTTACCTGCTTTAGCTTCCGGTATTCGCGTTGCTGTCGTCGTCGCCCCTATCGGTGCCGTTGTTGGTGAGTGGGTTGGCTCGAGTGAAGGCTTGGGTTATCTGATGTTACAAGCTAACGCGCGCATGTTTGTTGACGAAATGTTTGCCGCATTATTCATTTTGGCTTTCTTTTCTATCAGTTTGTATTTTGCTGCTGATTTAATACTAAGAAAGGCCATACCGTGGCAAGACAAATAACATGACAAAAACAGTAAATAAAAACACAACATTGCTTAATCAAAAGGAATAGTGAATGAAGACCCCAATAATTCGCGTTATTACCGCACTCGGTTTAACCGTTGCCTCATTTAACGTCGCTGCTGAAAAAGTAACGCTAATGCTCGACTGGTTTGTGAATCCAAACCATGGCCCAATCATTATTGCCCAACAGAACGGTTTATTTGCCGATCAAGGGTTAGAGATTGAAATTCAAGAACCAGCCGACCCAAGTGTGCCAGACAAACTGGTAGCTGCTGGCAAAATCGATTTGGCTGTTTCTTACCAAAGTACGCTCATTTCGAGTACCGCAGCAAAATTACCTGTTGTTCGTTCAGCAACACTTATTGCAGGGCCTTTAAACGCACTAACAGTACTGAATAAGTCTGGCATCAAGAGCCTAAAAGATTTAGAAGGTAAGAATATTGGCGTCGCCATTGGCGGAAGTGAAGATGCAACCATCGGTACAATGCTTCGTTCTGAAGGCGTATCAATGGACAGCGTGAAAATCATTAATGTTGGTTGGGCATTATCATCATCATTAGCATCGGGGAAAGTCGATGCCATCTGGGGTGGATTACGTAACTTTGAACTCAATCAGCTTGCAATCGAAGGCTACGAATCAACGGCGTTCTACCCTGAAGAGCACGGTGTACCGCCATATGATGAACTAATCTTCGTTGCGAATAAAAACAAGCACGATATTGAAATGATTAAAAAATTCAATAGCGCGATTGAAAAAGCAACTGTTTATATCATCAACCACCCTGAGAAAGCTTGGAATGAATTTGTTGCTTATTCACCCGATACGTTGAATAACGAACTTAACCGCCGAGCATGGGCTGATACTTTAACGCGTTTTGCCCTACGCCCTGCAGCCGTTGATCTTAAGCGATACGACGACTACGCCGTATTCATGAAAGAACATGACATTATCCGTAGCTTGCCATCAGCAAAAGACTACGTTTTAACTTTCTAATTATTCATAAGGCTTACCATGAACTATCAAGACTTAATTGCGCATTGCCAACAAGATTGGACAGAATACACCGAACATGATTTTGTTAATCAACTGGCAAAAGGCGAACTAAATAAGCACGCTTATTTCCACTACCTCAAGCAAGATTTTCTTTTCCTTAAGCACTATGCTCGTGCTTATGCTCTGGCTATTTTCAAATCAACAACACTTGAAGAGATGCGTGAACCACTACCAGGTTTGAACGCCCTGCTAGAATCAGAAATGAACCACCATATTGAATATTGTCAAACGTGGGGAATATCTGCTGATGAAATGGAAGCTGAACCAGAAGATTTTGGTACCGTAAGTTATACACGTTACGTACTTGATACTGGCATGGCCGGTGATCGCGCTGATTTGTTTGCCGCACTAGCACCTTGTGCGATTGGTTACGCGGTAATAGGTCAACGCCTAGGCACATGGTCTGAAACTAAACTTGAAGGTAACCCTTACAATAGTTGGGTTGAGCTATATAGCGGCGAAGATTTTCAAACTGGCGTTGAAGAAACCATTCGTCGCCTAGATGCCATGTTGGAAGAGATCCCACTTGAAAGTAAGCGTGGTAAGCGTTTATGTGAAATCTTTAGAACAGCAACACGTATGGAAGTCGCTTTCTGGCAACAAGGTATGGACGCGGCACAGTAATCATACCTAAAAAAGCTCATTAGGATCTTTAGCCAATCGTATTCGCTGCGATTGGCTTTTTATTCGATAACGCATAATGTGTATGCTAGCTACTTATCAGGTGCTCTTTAAACCCATGGTGAACTAGCTGATTGAAGGCTTGCCACACATCTTCAGGTATGTCCTGTTCAATTGAAAAACCCTGCTCTGGATAGACATGAATTCGTTCAAGATCACCAAGCATGACATTAATAACATCGCTGTATGTCAGTAACTCATTAGGGTAATTATCAAAACTGATTTGAGGCGAAGTTACCATAATCTCCTTACCCGGCCACTGACGCATAAATGTTGCGTAAGTCCGTCTTTCCATAAACGGCTTTTGAACAAGAATCAGCGACTTGGGGTCAAGCCCCTTTTCTTCAAGTAATGCGCGGGTAAATTGTACATTCTCACCCGTATTGGTTGATTGAGGTTCAATTAAAATACTTGATTCTGGTACACCCATATCAACAGCAACCGTAGCAAACGCTTCGGCTTCCGAGCATCCGAAAAGCGCTTCTGTTAATGCCCCAACGCCACCAGAAAAAACAATATAAGGAGCATACCCTTCTAAATACAATTGCGCAGCACGCTCTGCAACACGTATATCGTTACTGCAAAGCACAAAGATACAATCACTTTTTTCCAAGTTATGGTTTAAATGATGATAGTCCCAAACTTTTGTTGCTAAACTATGTATCTTTGAAGGCATGTAATGCTCCTATTTGATTATTAAGTATCCTTACTTAGCATGACAAAGACAGGTGACCATTTAATGACGATCACTCGCACTAAGTACTAGCGTAACCACCAATCTGGAGTGATCGTACAGCTACTCTCTCCGGCACTTAACCAGCCTTGTTCACCTTCAATCGTTAACTGAAGCTGCATAGTACGTTCAACCAGTGCCTCTAACTCAGAAAGCATTTGGTCATTGAAAAAGACCACAGAGATATTGCCATATTGTGAAATTTTGGCTTGGTTCTGCTTCCACCAAACAGGTGCTGCATTATCACCGTAAACAACAAGTACCACTTTCTTGGACTTATGCGCTGCTTTTTTAATGCGTTTCTCATCTGGCAGGCCAAGATCAATCCACAGTTCAATTTCGTCGCTCAGACTTTTAATCCATAGATCAGGCTCATCAACATCACAGAGACCTTTCGTAAATTGAAGATCTTCGTCTGCATAAAAACCCCACGCAATCAAACGCAGCATTAACCGCTGTAGTGTCTCTGACGGGTGACATGCTAGGGTATGTGACTTATCAATATAAACATGACGGTCTAAATCCGCGACGTTAAATTGAGCCTTATAGATAGTGGCTTTAAGTGCCATAGTTTTAATTCCTGAAACGTTATCCCAACAGGGGATGCTTTAATGACTCGCAGTGTAATCCGAACCTAATCATTCTTCAATTTCTATTTATTTTTCAAAGCAATAAATCGCACTCACACACAAGAGACAATCAAAGCGGTATTTTTCGCCACATCAACTCTCTAATAGCGTTAATACTGGAAGTTCACCGTTCACAATTTGTTCTTTTTGCTTTTTGGATAGTCGTTTTATTCGGTACTCTAACTGCATTGCTATACGCTTCGAAGCTACCTCTGATGACCAAGCAATGGTTAATGGTCCCTTTCCTCTTAAGTATTTGGCACCTTTCATCGTCCCTTGGTGCTCTTTAAAGCGCCTCTGTACATCCGTTGTAACGCCACAATAAAGCTGGTTTGATGCTGTTCTAATTAAATAGACCGACCAAACAGGCTCAACTTTCAGCCCTTCGGTCGGGTTTACATTTTGCTCTTGATCCATTTCTATCCATTCAAAAAAGCCCAGCTTTGCTGGGCCTGGGCTTAATCATAAAATATTGTTAGTACAACGTAGTCTTGTAATATGTTGAATTACGACGTCAACGAGTCAAGCATTGCTTTTAATTCAGCCATCTCTTGTTGTAATTCAGCAACTTGACTTTCAAGCTGTTCAATACGTTCTGATGTTGGTGAACTTGGTACGACAGCAGGCGCTGACTTTAAGGCTTCAAGATCTATTTCACCGCTGAATAGATGCATATACCGACAGTCACGTTTACCCGATTCTTTTGGCAACTTAACAATATAGGCACCTTTAGGGTGATCAACTAAACCATCAAGTACAGATTCGACTTCTTTAACATCGCTAAAGCTACATAAGCGATTTGTTCGAGTTCGAATTTCACCCGCACTTTGCGGGCCACGCAGTAACATTACGCAAAGTGCTGCTTTTTCTTGAGCTGTGAATTGAAAAGTACTGAATTCGGTGTTGCAAAAGCGATGCTGATATTTAGCAACACGGCTACCAAAGCCAGCAGTGACTTCTTGTATATAATGTTTCGACTTTAACGCTTCAATGGTGTCTTGTACTGTTGCATCATCAAGCGACATAACCGGGTCACGGTTGCTTTTTTGATTACAGGCGGTTGTTAGTGCATTTAATGTTAATGGGTATTGATCAGGTGTGGTTACCTCTTTCTCTAATAAACAACCAATCACTCTAGCTTCTGATTGTGAAAAGCAAATATCCATGATCTTCCCTCACCCTTTATTCTATTACTCAAAATACAATGGCTAAAACGCCTAATGGGAGATTAGCATGCCTTGCTATAACAACAAGCACCAAAAAAATCATTTGGCTGTAAAACAACCAAATGATTCATTTGAAGATATTTTTTGCTGGTAAGTTCAAATTATTGAATCGCAGAAGCGATTTAAATTTAACCTTTCTCGTGATATTAACGCTAGGTAAACTCAGCAGCAACAAAGCGATTTCGTCCCTGCTCTTTAGCCTTGTACAGCACCTTATCAACTATTTCATACATGTTTTCATGCGTTTCAAGACCAGTCGGCATCCATGACACCATCCCTTGACTCACCGTCACAATATCTGACGTTGTTGACTTAGAATGTGGAATTTCAAGTTTTTGAATGCAAGCCTTTAATCTCTCACATTCTCTTACTGCTTTAGTTTTATCGCAATTACTGAGTAAGACAACAAACTCTTCGCCACCATACCTTGCTGCCAGCTCTCCTGCTCGACTAAAATTCTTCTTCAATTCAGCAGACACAGCCTGTAAACAGCGATCTCCCTCAAGATGTCCATAGTGGTCATTAAATGGCTTAAAATGGTCAACATCTATCATTATCATTGTAAGCGAAAAGCTATTACGGCCGTGCCAAGATATGAATTCTTCCAACTTCTGATCGAGGTATCTTCTATTCGCAAGTTTCGTTAAGCCATCTTCATTAACCTGTTTTGACAGCAGATCATTCGCTTCTTCTAACTTTTCGCTGGCTTGTTTTAACTGATGACGCATATCCGCAATGCGTTGCATCGCTTTTAACTTTGAGGCTAAAACAATTTTATTAACGGGTTTAACAAGGTAATCGTCTCCCCCCATATCAATAGCCTTTGCTATCATTTCGGGTTCATCATGACCACTCAAGAAAATGATTGGCACCCACTCTGAATGTTTAATTCGAAGTTGCTCTGCCACTTCAGTGCCACTCATGTCGGGCATACTGACATCAAGTAGTACTAAATCTGGGTCAAATAACGGATATTTTTCAATTGCCTCTATCCCTGAACCAACAGCCTCAACAACATGGCCCAATCTTTGTAATCGCATTGCAAGTTGCATTCGCTCAAGATGGACATCATCAACTAATAAGATCCGCATTGCTTCCATGAAAGTATCCTGTTGATATCAAAAATATTCCTTCTTTAATTTATAGCACAGCTCACCAATTAACCTAACTATGTTCCTCATTGATAGGCTGTTCTAAGTAACGAACGTGATTTTGCTTGCAAAAAAAACATCTAAACCTCGTAATTCAACATWTTCATTAGAGTGAAATGCAATGAAAAAAATAAATATGCCGATATATTTATTAACTAGGATAGATTGTGAGCAATCAAATACTAAACTTTGACTGGTCGATGGTACTGACAGTTGACTTTTCATCACAGGGCTTTAGGATTCCATTCTGTAAACAATTCATGCTGTAGGAATTAGCGATGTCTGATATCGAAAACAAAGAAGAGCAAATCATTGAAGAAGTAGAATTCACACTTGAAGATTGCTCACCAGAGCTACGTCAAGTTGTTGCGTTTGAAGAAGTGCCAGAAGAACTTCTAGACATGCTGATCAATGTTTATAAAGCATCTGAACCAACTTCCCATGAAGCATGGAATCAATTGCCTGCAAGTGCACAAAATGTACTTGATAACTTCGAACAGTTTCATGCACTAGTTGCACTTAGCCAAAGCTATTCTGGTATAGATTTCCTTGGTGAAATGCAAGACAGTGAAAAACCATCTGATATGACTGACGATGAGTTCACTGAGTACAAAGCTGTTACGCTTGATAAAGTGCTACATAACTGTGTTAAAGACATGTGTAAGCAACTGAAGAAAGCACGCCGTAACCCACCAATGAAACGTGAGTTTACGGAAATCTTCAAGAAGTAATCCACTTCCTTGAATATAAATAGCACTAGGGAGGTCCCCCTCCCTTTTTTATCACATAGCTCCTACCATCCTGTGCTTTTCAGCAAGAAGTCTAATGAGACGACTGAATCTATTTCTCATTTTTCATGATAAAATAACGTAAAATAATGAATGATTATTAATCGCTTTTCCTCTTACTAGTACAAAGCATTCACAACAAGAATGCATGGACTGGAAATGCATAACTAGGAATTATTGGTAATGGCGATTTTGAGGTGTCGATGTCTGAGAAGCTAAAATATAAATTTATAAACGGTGTGTACTTTATTCCTTGCCTAGGCGTGATAAAGTCAGATTCTTCTACCCAGAAGCTGAACCTCTCAGAACAATATATTCTTCAATATCTTATTGATAACGCAAATCAACCAGCGTCTAAAAGTGACTTGCTTCAAGCAGGCTGGCCTGAACGCGTAGTATCTGAAGCCTCACTGTTTCAAGCCATTCGAGGCTTACGCGTTAAACTACAAGAAATAAATAAAGGCGATGTTATTGAAACGCTGCCGCGTGTTGGTTATCAGATCACACAATTTAGCTCAGAAGCGTTTTCTGATAAAGCCCCTTTTACATTAACTTTAATAAAACAACAGTATATTCCACACCTAATAATTAGTCTGATTGGTTTAACCACATTCATACTCATTGGCTTATCTTGGCATTATGGCTATAAGTACCCAAGTCAAGCAGAGTATCAAATACGAATAACAGAAACGCCGAAAAACACAGTGACATTAATTGGCTCAAATAAAGCTGATTTAGATGATTTAACGGACAAACTATTTAATATTTACAAACTGAGAGAAGAAAATCCAGCACGTAAGCCGATAGAAAACTTAAAGATCTTTGCGTATAAAGGTAATAATCATTACTCATTATCGTGGTGTAAAGTAAACGACAGTCAACAATGTAAGCCTTATACAGATCACTCCTATCTAATCAGTCATGATGACTGGTCAACATTTGAGAAATTTACAATCGACGGGCTAGATAAAACACGTACCGATCCAATCGTTCAAACTGACTTAGCGCGTGACCCTACATCTCAGGTATACTTAAAGTTTGTTGATGACTCCGGTATCGACTCCCAAGTGGTTTATCAATACATATCTAAAGATGAAAATAACGACTTAACATATTCATATCTTACTTTTATCTCAGAAAAAGAAACTGAATACCATTATGCCCTTTCGATAAGCTCAGCCATTGTGACCATTGTTAACAATGCATCACCTTTTCTTGCGACAGCAGAGTTAAAACCAGAGATGTACCATTGGGCGTACCAAAACAATGACGTGATTACTGAAAGTAAGTCAACATCCTTACAGGTTGAAGAAAGTGTACAAAACAAATTTAAATCAAAAACCATTTCATATAGCTATCTACTTTACCAACAGCCATACCTTGACCTAGTCCTTAACGATGAAGTAGGTCTCTTTTGGGTACATAACAGTGAAAGAGACACCAAAAAGTTTAACTATAAACGCTACTCGGTTGATCAAGAGTCACGCTAAATACATACCAAGCACAAAATGGCCCAAGCGCCACGTTTAAAGTTTTGATAAAAGTTAGGCCGGTTACTACTAACCGGCCACGTAATTTAGCGTTATTTTTTATGCACACTTTTCCCTTGTTTAAATGTCTCTAGCACCTGAATAGAATTGATTTCTTCGGGCTTTATTGTAAGTGGATTGCCAGACAGAATAACCATATCTGCAATCTTGCCTCTTTCCAGCGAACCTTTTCGCTGTTCTTCATGATATTGATAAGCCGCATTCCGCGTTATTGAAGCCAGCGCCTCATAGGCTGTTGCTTTTTGCTCTTCTCCTAAAGTTTCTCCACTGCGTGTTACCCTATTGACCGTGTTGTACATAAGGCGGATCATATCGGGGTCAACAACTGGAGAGTCATTATGAGTCGTATATTGAATTCCATAATTAGATGCAGAACGAGTAGGACTAATGCGCTCGGCTCGCTCTACACCAAAGACTTCATCTCGATGCCAATCCCCCCAAAAGAAAGTATGCGCAGAAAAGAATGAAGGTATCATATGGTAATCAAGCATTCGTTCGAGTTGGTCGTCTCTTGTCGTTTGTGAGTGGATAGATACCGGTCTTATTAAGCTCATGTCCTGCGTTTCATTAACAATTTCATCCAAGGCATCTAGGTACATATCCACTGCCGCATCCCCGTTTGTATGGACAATAAACTGCGTACCACTCTTAAGGTAAGCACTCAATTTTTGCTCAAGGAAATCTGTCGTAAGAGTAGGATATCCAACATAGCTGGTTGCTTCGCCAGCAGGCGGATTAAGGTACGGCTGAGTCATATACGCAGTTTTGCCCTGCGGAGAACCATCAAGGATAATTTTAACCCCGCCAACGCGGAAATTATTATGGTATTCATCGCTGATATCATAATTACCCAATTTAAGCATTGTTAGTACATCCCAAGTGGGATAAGCCACTACATCAAGATACAAAACGTTATCATTCGCTAGGGTTTCATATAACTTTATTGATTCTGCGCTCGCAGCACCATCTTGTACTGTCGTGATACCAAAACTTGCGTAATACTGCTGTGCATCAGAAAACAACTGAATTGTTGACGGCATGTCTTGAGGTACTGAAGTAAAACCGACCATAGCAAGGTACATTGCCGTTTCTTCTAAAACACCATTAGGCTCATTGCTCCCCTCAATCCGTACAATTTTACCACCGTCAGGATCAGGCGTATTTTCATCTATCTCAAGAACTTGTAACGCTTTACTATTAATAACAGCTAAATGACCAGAGACATGCATAATGACAATGGGCACCTCAGTGCTTATCTGATCTAGGTCGAAACGTGTTGGATGAGTTCTTTCAGCAAGCAGTGAATCATCGTACCCCATACCTGTTATCCATTGCTCAGGAGCAAGCTCTCTATCCTGCCAAAATAATTGCATTTCTTTAACCAGTTCAGAGATTGAATCACTGTTCCCTATTGGGGATGGGGCTAGGTTTGCATGGTTAATACTTTGAGCGACCATCGACATGTGGCCATGAGCATCAATAAACCCGGGAACTAAACTGGCACTCTCTAAATTTATTTTTACGGTTGAAGCCGATGTATAACGATTTAGTTCTTCTTCCGTACCAACGGCTATGATTTCCCCACCCTTAATAGCAATAGCGCTCTCGATCCGTTGCTCATCATCCATCGTTATTATGTTACCGTTATAAAAAATAGTATCAGCAGTTTCCGTATTACTACTTCCCCTATTAAAATTACACGCTGTGATTATTACCATCGATGATAATAGTAACGCTGCCTTTAACCTGTTTTTCATACCGATCTCCTTTCAGTGCAAAATAAAACAATATGGCGCTAAGCAGGCTAAAAACATTACTTCCCTTCACGTAGTACCAGTTGTTATTTTTTATGAGCCATAAGTGCACTGAAAGCAGGAGTGTTACAGTGCGACTATGGTCAGCCTTTCCATCGCACATAACTGATGGTTTAAAACAGCACTTACTTCTATGCCCTAAAATGCTCTAAAGCTGCTGAAATAATTGGCTGTTTTTAAAAAAACATTTATAAAGTAACGCGACTATCCAATTAAATTTTAACGCCAATTCAACAGTCGAAGAATTGGCATAAATACTTTTCGTATCCATAAGCAACTGCACCAATTTAGCAAAACGCAACTAAGTGAATAACAGTTAAAGTCATCTGATTTTTTGTCGCCAATCTTTACCAATTGTGATATTTCTTTTCTAGATGTAAATCAACGCACGTGTTTTTACAATATAATCATAACTATACGCACCCGAATATTGAAAATAATTACTATGAGTAAAGTCACTAACAGCAAGCAAATCATATTAATCTTATTCACGCTGCTTTTTTCAGGCTGTGCCGTTTATGCGGGCTTAAACTTTGATCAACTATACGGCAAAGCAGCCCCTCAAGATCGAATGCAACCTGCATCATCGCTGCAGGCGAATACCTATCTGACTGAAGTTAAGCCCGTTATAGAGAACCGCTGCGTTGTTTGTCACGCCTGCTACGATGCCCCTTGCCAGCTAAAGATGTCTTCCGCAGAAGGCATTGACCGAGGAGCAAATAGCGAGAAAGTTTATCAAGGCACACGCTTACTCGCAGCCAATACTACCCGTATGTTTATTGATGCTCAGTCAACCTCTGAATGGCGAGAAAAAGGCTTTAAGGCAGTATTAAATGAGCGAGAGCAATCCCCCCAAGCCAATACTCAAGCGGGGGTAATGGCAAGAATGCTGCAACTTAAAAAAGCTCATCCCCTTCCCACTCAAACCATTTTAGACAGTAATGAATGGGATTTTTCACTCGATAGAGATCAACAGTGCCCAACTATCGAAAAAATGGCGACCTATGAACAAAATTACCCTAAATGGGGAATGCCTTACGGCCTCCCAGAGATAAATGCCCAAGAAAATCAAATTTTAATGGATTGGTTGGCTTCAGGCTCTCCAATGGCAACCGTTGCCCCACCGAACACCCGCGAACAAACTAAAGTGACAGAGTGGGAAGAGTTCTTAAACGGCAACAGTCTAAAAGAGCAGCTAGTCAGTCGATACATCTACGAACACCTTTTTGTATCACACTTATATTTTTATGGTGAGAGTACTCCGACTTTTTTCAAGCTCGTTCGTTCTCGAACTGCTCCAGGGAAACCAATCGATCTTATCGCGACAAGAAGACCATTCGATGACCCCAAAACGCATCGCGTATATTATCGTTTGCAGCAAGTAAAAGAGAGTATTGTTGATAAAACACATATGCCGTATGCACTCAATGATGCAAAGATGACGCGTTACAAAACACTCTTTATCGAGCCTGACTATACCGTTTCTACCCTTCCATCTTACGAACCTAAAGTGGCCGCCAACCCTTTAATTGCATTCAGCCAATTACCGGTTGATGGACGCTACCGCTTCATGAT
Source organism: Photobacterium makurazakiensis (assembly GCF_050336715.1). Classification (NCBI taxonomy): domain Bacteria; kingdom Pseudomonadati; phylum Pseudomonadota; class Gammaproteobacteria; order Vibrionales; family Vibrionaceae; genus Photobacterium; species Photobacterium makurazakiensis. The sequence continues at coordinate 32,881 of NZ_JAKJSJ010000034.1, read as the reverse complement.
CGATAATGCTCAAAATACCATTATGGGCTTTATTAAAGGCCCAGTATGTCGAGGGCAGCTTGCTCTAAACGTTATCAACGATAGGTTTTGGGTGTTTTTTGTTGACCCAGCAATGGCAAACACACCTAGCGTAAATGAATTTTATGCTTCTCAAGCTCACAACCTGCGTCTTCCGGCAGAAAAAGAAAGTAACACGTTACCGATATCTAACTGGGTTAGCTATGCCAAACAGCAAGGCCGCTTTCTGCGCGCCAAAAACGATTTCCTTGACGAAAAATTTATAAACGGTGAACACTTAACAACGGATTTAGTCTGGGACGGTGACGGATATAATAACAATGCTAGCTTGACGGTATTTCGACATTTTGACAGTGCTACGGTAACCAAAGGGCTTGTTGGTACGCACCCCAAAACAGCTTGGGTATTAGATTACTCACTATTAGAGCGAATTCACTATCTGTTGGTTGCTGGCTTTGATGTTTATGGCAATTTTGGCCATCAATTAGTCACCCGCATGTACATGGACTTCTTGCGCATGGAAGGTGAATCTAATTTCCTTTCATTACTTCCTGAAAATGTTCGTCGAGAAGAACTTGCTAATTGGTACCAAGGTTCCAATCAACATCTCCGTGAATTTCTACAAGGTGATATTAACCAGTTTGATCAGCCATCTGGCATTACGTTCAAAACTCCAAATCCAAAAGGTGAGCTATTAGCGTTATTGGAAACTAAGTTAGAGAACGTTAACCCATCCCGGTATTCATACCAAGAAGCAAAATTGCAGCCCCAAAGTATCCGAGCTTTAAACTCGATAGATAGAATTCATGGTAAGCCGGCATCACTGCTACCAGAAATCACCATGATAATGATTGACCCAATTGATCAAAACGCAGAATCACAACTGTTCACATTAGTCAGAAATAGCGCACATAAAAACATATCTAGTCTATTTGATGAAGAGTCAAATAGACTACATGCGCTTGATGACGTTACATTGGCTAGAGGTATTCTAGGAAGTTACCCAGGTGCATTTTGGCACGTAAAAGAGTCGCAACTTTCTCAGCTAGCGATTCAATTAAGCTATGTCGAATCAGAAGCGGACTATCGTGAGTTGCTTGATATATATGCGGTACGCAGAACAAGCAAAGATTTCTGGTCGTTCAGCGATAAACTCAACCAGCTGTATCGAGATAGCTTTCCAATCGAAGCTGGTTTACTGGATTACAATCGGCTGCAAAACCGCTAGCATAAACACTCCCCTCTACGTCGAATCAACCGTAGAGGGGTTCAATTGTAAATGTTTGAAAATTAATACACCTAAATGTAGCGTGGCTGTATGCACCCTGTAAAATAGCATTATTCAATGTGGTTATTTATAACAGGGAAAAAAATATGCAAACGTCAGTTCAGCCTATCCCCGTTTGGGACAGTTTTATTCGTGGTTATCATTGGCTTCAGGCGCTCTGTATTGGTGGCTTGTGGTACACAGGTACAGAAGGCTTAATGGATTGGCATTTTGCTATTGCCTATTTCCTTTTAGCATTATTACTCACTCGTTTTATTTGGGGAGTAATTGGTAGCGAAACAGCTCAGTTTACTCATTTCGTACGTTCGCCTCGTACTACAATTCGTTACTTGTCTTCTATACACTCTGAAAAAAAGCCATCTCATGTCGGTCATAATCCAGCAGGTGGATATATGGTTATTGCATTTATGGTGTTAATTGCCACGCAACTGACAACTGGACTATTTGCTAACGACGATATTATTTCTGAAGGCCCGTTTGCAATGTACGTCAGTGGAGAGATAAGTAGTCTACTAACCGAGATTCACGCAATCAACTTCAATGTTATCCTTGGTGCCATTGGACTACATTTAACGGCAATCATTATCTACTTATTGAAGAAGGATAATTTAATTTCCCCTATGTTGCACGGCAAAAAACAAATCACTGAAGCAAACAAGCCTAAGCTATCGAATAGTTTAATTGCATGGGGGGTGTTTTTAGTGCTTGGAACACTCATTTATCAGCGTTTCGCCAAAGACGTTGTGATCTATTTATTTTAAGGTATTTGATATACCGATGGTACTGGAAATATTTTAAGCCCAATGTCATTAATGAGTGGCATTGGGCTTAGCTTTCTTAACGGCTCAATTAACGGTACTTATAATCGCTATGACAAGCCTTACAATTCTTTGCCGCTTCGCCAAAAGCACGTTTCGTTGCTCGCTCATCACCGTCAAGCGACACTTTCGCTAGGTTCGCCATATCACCTTGAAACTTGTTTAACTTAGCGGTGAAACCGTCCCAATCAGACCAAATTTCAGGCTTAGCTTTTGTATCACCTTTGTCGGAACCTTCTACCGCAAAAGCTTCTTCAGGCATAAGTGTTAACTGAGAGATAAATGTCGCACGCTGACTAAACTGATCTTGGTCCCAGTCTTTTCGACCTTTAACCATTTCTGCCAAATCACCAAAGTTAGCGGCAATCATGGTAAATGCTGACTGACGGTATTCAATTGCATCTGATGGTTTTTCAAATGGGCTGGCTGAAATGCTAGTAGCGGTTAACACTAGTCCTGCTAAAAGTATTTTTTTCATTGACTCACTTCCCTATTATTATTGATATTACTGCTTGATAATGAAGGTGTAATCTAGCTAATTTTTAGCATACACCTCGCATCCTACATCATTGGTGCATATACTGCGTAAATGATACCAAGATGCAAACCCCTGTAAACAACAAGCTCTTTACACTTACAAAGATTTACAATAACCGCACAAAGCAATAACGGTTGGTTAGATATCGCTCACAAGAACACGAAACAGCAGCGATAAAAGTTACTGGCTGGTATTATCAAGAGATACAACATAATAAAGAGCAAAGTCATGCACGGTACACTTAGTAAAATGAAGTCGTCACTCGGCGAGCAAGTAGAATACTCACTTCCTGTTGGTGATGAGCAGCTATCACTGAACCCACTGATAGGTAAATCACTCAAGTTAACTCACACTGGAAATATTTTCTGTAGCTCGTGTGGTAAGAAAACCAAAAAAAGCTACTCGCAAGGCCATTGCTTTCCATGTATGAAAAAGCTGGCAAGTTGCGATATGTGTATCATGAAGCCAGAAACTTGCCACTATGCACAAGGCACATGTCGTGAGCCTGAGTGGGGTGAAGCTAACTGTATGGTGCCTCACTATGTATACCTATCAAACACTTCAGGATTGAAAGTCGGTATTACCCGCCATACTCAGCTACCCACTCGTTGGATAGATCAAGGGGCAACGCAAGCTTTAGCGATCCTAAAAGTAAAAACGCGTCAGATCTCTGGCCTGGCCGAAGTTGCGCTGGCTGAAATGGTCGCTGATAAAACAAATTGGCGTGCAATGCTTAAGGGTGACAACAAGCCGCTGCCATTAAAAGAAGAAGCTGAACGCTTGTTACCAAATATTGAAAACAAGTTGAATGAGTTGCTTGAATTGTATGGCGAGGATGCTGTAGAAAAGCTTCATGAAGAAGTCGTCGATATTAATTACCCTGTGGAGCAGTATCCGACCAAAATCAGCTCTCATAATTTCGATAAAGAACCCGTTGTTCAAGGGACTTTACTCGGTATAAAGGGACAATACTTAATATTTGATACTGGCGTGATCAATATTCGAAAATTCACCAGTTATGAAGTAACGGTAGAAACGCCTTAAATGTTAAAGTAGCTTGATCAAAAAAACGGCTGATAGCAGCCGTTTTTTATAACATTAATATTAAAAATTACATTTCATGCCGTATTATTTCGGCGCTTTAGGTTGAACATATTTCCGTTGACCATCGACCACAGCAACGTCTTTGATAAAATTACCACCTAAAATAATGCCCTTTCCAACCGTTAACGAAAATTCCGTTAGTTCATTTAACTCACCAAGTTTGGCACGTAACTTCACTACCGCTTGGCGTGTCTCATTGCTCTTATTCCTTAACCAACGCTCAACCGGTAGCTCAATGGCATCACCACCAGCGTTAAATTTCACCCAATCTCTGCCATCACGCTCAAATGCTTGAATTTGGCTAACACCAATAGTTGAAATCTTTTTACCTGAATCGACACGAGCACGTACATACTGGTTGGCGGGCGATAGCCAAATCCACTCTTCTGAACCAAGAATTAATTTACCATCATCAGTCTTGGTCACAACAGGCTTTATCGGTTCAACAGGCTTAGGGTCAGGTTTAATCTCAGGCTTTGGCTCTGGAGTAATTTCAGGCGTCTTCCCCGGAGTTACAGGCACTTCAGGCTCGATAACAACAGGAGGGGTAATAGGATCAGTTGTTCCACCTATTTCTTTCTCAGGGATTGTATCTGTTACTTCTGACGTTTGCTGTGCACAACCAGAGAGTAATAAAAACATAAAAAGTGGGGTTATTTTTTTCATTATTCTACTTATCCCTCGTACATCCATATAATTCAATATATACCAAATATTTAGTATAAACCCTAGTAAGCTAGAATAAGTCATATAGCTAACTTTTCAAACCACTACTTATTGATAATAACAACGATTAAATTTGTCGACTTTATCTTGAAGCCAAGCTTCATCATACCACCCCATATTTCGGCTATGCTTTGCGTCATCCCACAAACTAAAAAACCAACGTCGAACAGTAAACTCATCATCTATTGGGTGTTGTTGTGTATACTTTTCCACTAAATTCAATTCAGGACGAACATCATACAAGTGAAATAGATCCATTTCACGGTGCTTAAAACCGACGTCACAAGGGTCTAGAATGGCTGACACTTGATAGGTTTTAGGATCAAATAACACATTTCCGAGATGGCAATCATCGTGTACGAGAGAGCTTTGTGGCGACATAGAAGTCAGTATTCGATTTTTCATTTCCCACAACTGAAGATAGCTTTCTTTTAACTCCGGAGAAAAAGGCGAACCATCACTCATTACATAGCGATAAACAGGTGCCATCCATTGTTCAAACGCATCGGTAAAGTGTGGTTCAAATTCACCATGATCATTCTCAAATCCCTCAGGTGAACTTACATCGTGCAAAGACAACAGAATATCAATATAGCTATGGCTAAATGTCTGTATCGCTTCTTTATTAGTAGGAAGCTGATGCGCCGATACACCATCAACCCACTCCAGCACTAAATAGCTATAGCCTTGCTCACGCCCAAAAAAAAGCACCTCAGGTACTTTACATGGCACAGCCTCTCTTAATCGCCCTAGCCCTTCAACTTCTTTTCTTAATCGACCAATTTCACGGGAAAATTTTACAACAACACGCCCTTTTTCTGACGCTAAAAAAACAACCCAACCATAAAACGTTTCTTGAATTTCACATAAATCAGGAGCCTGCCGAAACAATGTTCTATAGGCTAATTCAGCTATATGCTTTAGCTGAGGTTTATTCATTGACAATCCTTATTACCATTGTTGAGCTGACAACTATCCCTTTGAGGAATACCCCTCAAGACCATGAATTTATTATATTTATTTATAACACTAGCATGCTACACAAAAACATTAAGTGCCAGTAAAACAGGTCACAATGGTCAATAATGAGCTAATGATCTCACTAAATATTGGATTGATATTGGATTAATATGGGAGAGGAAAAAGCCCCTAACGCATTAGAGGGCTATATTTGAAGACGTTATTGAATAGCGATTCCCAACGATTGAGCTATTTGTTCAAGTTGCTGTGCATTATCAAGTTTAACTGACCAATTCACACCGCTGCCCATTGCCGTAATGACATTGGCACCTTTTCCCATCAACGTAACATCATCGACCATCGCCTGTAGCATGACACGAGCATTCCCGTTTAATCTTACGACTAACTCATATTGGTTTGCGATAACTCGACCTTCAGAAAAGGTAATATTCATTGTAAGCTCTCTTTCTTCTTATGCACCATCACCGCCATGGTTAAACGGCTGGTACACACTAATCGTTCTCTCTCATCTACAATCTCGATTTGCCAAACCTGCGTTGTCGCACCGATATGAATGGGAGATGTAGTACCTTTTACTAAGCCACTGCGCATACCTCGTATATGGTTGGCATTAATATCCAAGCCAACACAGTACTTACCTTCATCAACGCATAAGTTTGCCGCGATAGAACCCAACGTTTCCGCCAGAACAACAGATGCGCCGCCGTGCAGCATACCCAACGGCTGATGAGTGCGCGAGTCAACAGGCATAACGGCAGATAAGCTACTACCATCAAAAGAGACATACTCTATGCCCAAGTGCTCAACCAGCGTATTGGCTGAGGTTTGATTCAACGACTCTAACGTGAAGTTTTTTTTCCAGATTGTCATTACACTATCCGTACATTCATATTTTTAATGATGATACACAATATGCTATCGTGATTTTAGGATTGAATGAAAGGAATCATCAATGAATTTTAAACAGCCCCTTTTTGTAACCAGCATTATCACAACGTCCCTTTTGCTTACTGCATGTAGCAGTTCGCCGACAGGACGCCAGCAAGTTCTGCTATTTTCAGAGCAAGACATGTCTCAGCTCGGCGCACAATCTTTTGATGATTTGAAAAAACAAGAAAAAATCTATACTGACCCAAGTACAAACCAATATGTGCAATGCGTTACGGACGCTTTAACAGCACATGTGGGCAGCAGCCAAACCGCAGGTCAATGGGAAGTGGTGGTTTTTGACAGTAAACAAGTCAATGCCTTTGCCTTACCGGGTGGGAAAATTGGCGTATATACCGGATTACTCGATATCGCGGTAAACCAAGATCAGCTCGCAACGGTAATTGGCCACGAGATCGCCCACGTTCTTGCTCATCACAGCAACGAGCGACTATCCCGTAGTCAACTGGCCAATATTGGTATGCAAGTTTCCAGCATGGCCATTAGTGGTACAGAGTATCATGACGCGGCAATGGCTGGATTAGGGCTTGGGGTACAATACGGTGTACTGATGCCTTATGGGCGAGCACAAGAATCAGAATCTGATATTATTGGCCTACAAATTATGGCAGAAGCTGGTTTTAACCCAAATGAAAGTGTAAGTCTATGGAAAAACATGGCTAAAGCATCAGGGGGAAACCAGCCACCAGAACTGTTATCTACTCACCCATCACATGATACCCGTATTGACGATTTGCGAGCAGAGATTGCGCGATTACCTAAAACGACAACGGCGAAACCAAATTGTCGTTTATGATAATGTGTTTTTAATTCGCTCAACTAAAGGCCAACGTTGAAGAGTTGGCGTTTAGTTCTAACATTAAAGTACTTTAAATTAAGCTTTTATGCAGTTTTAAAACGGCTTTCTTTATTTTTGTACTGCCTGAAATATAACAGCCCGGCTTATGTGGTTCTTCCGGAAAGAAAATCGCTAACATTTTTGGCTCGAGTTCGATTGATGCTTGAGCGTTAATATCCGAAACTAAATAATAATCGTCACCTTCATCATACTCTTTACTGATAGGGTTTTTCTCTGACGGTAAACCAAACTCAATTCTTTCTTCACCGCGAATTAACAGTTGAATATCTAAATACTCTTTATGTACTTCAGCCTGCTTATCTGCACTATTACCCGTTTCAAACTCCATAACATTGATAAAAACTTTATCGCCATTAACTGTGTGCTTGCCTAGCTCTAATTCATTTAAGTCGAGACCTTTAAGATGATTTAAGCTTTCAACAATCGCTGTTGGTAAATATGAAAATGTTTCCAGTTTATCTAAGTGCGCTAATATCATTTGAATTTATCCTATACAAAAAAGAAGGCTTAAGTAACGTGACTTAAGCCTTCTAGGGGGATTTTAACTAAATCTGATTACTGTTGACGCTGAATAGTTAGAGAAGCAATTTCTTCTTTACTATGGCTACTTTTAAACAATGGAGCAGTTAAGTAACCAACAATCACTACAACTAATGTGCCGATAACACCATAGAAGAAGAAGTTAAGGTCTGTCGCTGAACGAACAACTAGGATTGACGTTACAGCGGCAATAACACCAACGAGTGCACTGTTGGCATTAGCACGTCGGACAAAGACACCAAGCATGAACAAACCAGTCATTGGTCCACCCATCAGGCCGATTAAGCTATTGAATGCATCCCAAAGCTCACTTTCGTTCGCCATGATTAAGTAAGTAGAGGCAATCACACCAAAGATACCTGCACAAACTGTTACCATTCGACCTGCTTTCAAGCAATCTACTGGTGTCTTCTTTTTACCGAAGCGGGCGTAGATATCTGACGTAAAGCAAGCAGAGATACTGTTCAAACTACTTGAAATACTAGACTGTGAAGCTGCAAAAATAGCGGCAATAATTAATCCTGCAATACCTGCTGGCATTTGGGAAATAACAAAGAAAGGTAAGATACCACCGGTGTTAAAGTTCTCTGGTAGTAGTTGTGGGTTTTGCGTGTAATAAGCATACAAAGCAGCACCGACAGCAAAGAAGAATACAGGGATAATTGCAACTAGCTTAGCGTTTGTAACCAGTGCCTTTTTCGTTTCTTCAACAGAGTCTGTAACAATGTAACGCTGTACAACATCCTGACTAGCAGTGAATTGCTGTAAGCTCGCAAATAAGAAGCCAATCATTAACACTGGAATGGTACTCTCAGACCAACTCCAAGCAAATTTATCAGCAGGGAAATATTTGTCTGCTTCTGCTGACATACTGAAAATTTCGGTAATACCGCCATCAACGTTAAAGCAAATCATGATAAAAATCATTACTGCAGCGACAGAGAGCATAATACCTTGTATTACATCAGTCCAGATCACACCTTCAATACCACCAAGGAAGGTGTAAACAATACACAATACGCCAATCAAGAACACGATCGTTAACGGGCTAATATCAATAAATGGCATTAACGCTAGCGCTGTTAAATAAGTGATAATCGCAATACGACCGATATGAAACAGCATAAACGAAATACTGGCAAACAATCGCATTTTCACATCAAATCGCTTTTCTAAATATTCATAAGCGGATGTTAAATTTAACTTACGGAAAAATGGAATATAATAAATAAAGACAAACGGTAATATAATGATGGCAATATACTGACCAATCAAAAATGTCCAATCTTCCGTATATGCTTTAGCTGGAATTGACATGAAAGTTATTGAACTAAGGGTCGTAGCAAAAACACTAATCCCGGCAGCCCAACCAGGGATTCTTCCCCCCGCTTTAAAGTAGTCATCAGCTGATTTTTGTCGTTTAGCGAAATAAACACCAACAAGCATAATTGCTGATAAATAAACTATTAAAACCACATAGTTTAGTGTTCCGAATGCGTGCATTTCCATGCGTAGTTCCTCTAATTGTAGGGTGAGGTATATATAATTTTGGTTATTAATACTAAGTGTGGCTTTCAGCCCACTTAGCTACACCAATCAATCCTGCATCGACTCCTGTCGTTGCAGCTATTACGTTAGGTTGATAAATACTCGGTTGTTGTGATAAGTATTCTTGAACGAGGGAGAGGTAATTATCCGCTAAACCAACACTTCCCCCCAAAGTAACAACATCAAGGTCAAGGCTTATCGTCAAATCAGCAATAAGGTTTGCAATTGCTTTAGCGGAACGTCGAACAATTAACTCTGCGTCTTTATTTCCCTCGAGGTATTTTTGATATACCATCTGTCCAGTGCAACTGTCACCAAAAAGCACCTGCCCGTCACGGCCAATTGCTGTTCCTGACGCAATACTTTCAACACAACCTATTCGGCCACAGCCACATACGGGACCTTTCGGATCAGCCAGCATATGCCCGGCGTGCCCTGCAATACCTCTTGGGCCAATAAGTAGCTCTTTGTTATAAACAAAGCCAGCTCCAACACCTGTTGATACAGTAATAAAAGCCATATTATTACTGTGCTGATCTAATGCTTGAAACTCAGCCCACGCTGCCGCTTGTGCGTCATTGATAACAACTGTTTTTAACCCTGTAATTTGATGAATAGTTGCCAGTAATGGAAACTCATTCATCCCTCCAAGGTTGGCAGGGTTTAGTGCCTTAAGCACTCCATTATCAATGATGCCAGTTGAAGCAACAGCAACACAATCTGCCCTACTTGCCAACGGTGAAAGCAATGAAGTTAAAGTATTCATTAACGCTTCAGGCGATTTAGCTGAGGGGGTCGCAATTTGTTCGCGGTGAACAATAATATTATCTCGAACCAAAGCGGCAGCTATTTTAGTACCACCAAGATCAACAGCTAAGTAAGTCTTCATGCGATAGCCTTTGAGTTATTTTCTCGGCCCTGCTCTACTTCAGTATGGAACCATTGGCAAATATGCTCAATTCGAGTAATAGCAGAACCAACAGTGACACAAAATGCTCCAGCTTCAATTGCCATACGAGCAAGTTCGGGTGAGTTATAACGCCCCTCTGCCATTACATTACAGCCTGCTTTCGATAGTTGCTCAACTAACACATAGTCTGGCTCAAGAGGTACTGGTCCTCCAGTGTAACCGGATAAGGTTGAACCAATAATTTCAACACCAAGCTCTCTACAGTAAAGTCCTTCTTCAAGCGTTGAACAATCTGCCATTGCTACACAACCAAGCTGGTGTATTTTATTGACCAACGCTTCTACTGTTTCTGGTCTAACACGGTTAGTTGCGTCAATCGCAATGATGTCTGCGCCAGCATCCTTGAGTGCTTGAACATCATCTAAGTAAGGGGTGATACGTACATCTGTTCCCTCAAGATCACGCTTTACGATGCCAATGATTGGGACTGATACTTTCCCTCTTACCGCTTTAAGATTAGCAATACCCTCGATACGTAAACCGGCAGCTCCACCCTCAACAGCTGCTTGTGCCATCGCACTCACAATTTCAGGCGAGTCCATCGGACCATTATCAACAGGCTGACAAGAGGCAACAAAGCCTTGTTGTAATGTATTAATACATTTTTCTGCAATGCCATTCATATACAGCGTTACTCCACAAAATCTCATTACTACGAAGTTGGGCTCCAAATTAACACCATGGAGTTTTACTTCAACACTAACGATCAAAAAAAGAGATCAACGCCACACTTTTTTCTACAACTCACTTAAACCGCCTCAATTCGGCGATTAATATGTACTTATCTTTCATTTACAAACAGAAGTTAAACTCCACAACTTAAATAAAATGAGACTTAACCTACCTTTTCCGAGCTTGTAATGAAGTCTAATTGACTATAATCTTCACGAATAGAAGTTTGACTCCACCCAGGATTACTAACAGCACCAGTGAAGAATCCTCGCATTACAAACAACTTCGCCTGTTCAGAAATTCATCACATGGAAAGAAACATGCCTATTACTACCACCGAAAACAATGAGTTTGCCCTAACAAACATTAGTGTATTTGACGGCTCTTCTACGTTACAGAATCAAGCAGTTATTATTAGTGGTGATACGATCGAAAGTGTCATACCAATGAATGAGATCACACAATTACCTAAAAGACAGATCAGCTGTGAAGGCTTATTGGCCACCGCAGGTTTCATTGATGTTCAGCTAAATGGCTGTGGCGGTGTTCTTTTCAATACCGATATTAGTAAAGCCACTTTAGACACCATAAATAAAACTAACCTAGCCCATGGAACAACCCAATACTTGCCCACTCTAATTACGAGTTCGGCAAACGACATGGATGAGGCTATCGCTTTAATCGATTCGATCCCCTCAATTGAATCAGAAGGTATTTTAGGGCTTCACCTTGAAGGGCCATTTATCAGCTATGAGAAAAAAGGGGCACATAACGCCGACTTTATCAGAGTGCTCGATTTAGAAGCGGCAGAAGCACTAGCAAAATTTAGCCATATAATAAAAGTCGTGACACTTGCTCCAGAGCGTACCAGCCAAGATGCACTCAACTGCCTTATTGAATCTGGCATTACGGTTTCTATGGGACATACCAATGCCACTTATCAGCAGCTTATTGAAAAGCAAGGCATTACAATGGCGACACACCTTTACAATGCGATGACGCCACTAAGCTCGAGAGAAACAGGTGCTGTAGGGTATATATTCGAGAAACAACCAGCGGCAGGTATCATCGTTGATGGTATTCACGCTTCATATGCTTCGGTTCGAATCGCTAAGAATGTTCTTAAAGAGAAGCTTTTCTTAGTAACAGATGCTGTTACTCCTGCAGGCACAAATATGAAAGCATATGACATGGCAGGTACAGAAGCATTTGTTACACAAGGGAAATGCCATTATAAAGATGGAACAATTGCAGGTGCTGCCCTCACTATGATTGATGGCGTAAACAACCTGATAGACCATGTCGGTATTTCAAAAGAAGAAGCTCTGAGAATGGCCAGTTTATACCCTGCGCAAGCACTGGGCATTAATGACAGCTATGGTGTTATTCAATCAGGATACAAGGCCAATCTGACCCTATTAACGAGCGATAATAAAGTCCACAGTGTTTATCAGATGGGGCAACAGTTCATTGCTGACTAACGTTAACCCCCTTTTTACCATTTAAGTAGTGACGCTTTCTAGCGTCACTTTTTTCGATCATGTTTAAATATAATCCCTGCTTTAATTTTCAAGAGCTTGGGTTGTTTTAAGCTTCTGGGCTTGCGCACCTGATACATCATCTTTTACCAGCAGGGTATAAATAAGATCGATAACAAATAACTGAGTTATCTTTGTTCCGATGGAGTCACCTTGCAGCTGTCCCTGCCGGTTACCATTGACTAATACCCAATCAGAATACTGACTGATTGTTGAACGAGGGTTATGCGTTAACGCAACAGTCTTGGCACCCGCTTCTTTCGCTAACTGCAGCGCTTTACTCGTTTCTACGGAATTACCAGAATGGCTAATGCCTATCGCTAAATCCCCTTCCTTGAGCAACGATGCTTTCATATACATAAAGTGATTATTTGTTAAAGCATCAACATTGTATCCAATACGCATAAATTTATTTTTAGCGTCTTCTGCTGTAATGCCAGATGAACCAACGCCAAAAAAGTACACCGCATTTGACTTACGTATCTGTTCTGCCACTTGCTCAAGCGCTTCAAAGCTTAATAAGTTAAGCGTTTCAGTCAAAACGTTGTTCAGCGTATTCTGCAACTTCTGACCAATAAGTTCAGCATTATCATCGGCGGTGACATCAGTGTCTAAAATCGACTTTTCGCTTTGATTTTGATTCGATAGCTCAATGGCTAACTCCATTTTGAAGTCTTGAAAGCCTTTGAAGCCAAGGGTACGACAGAAACGGATTATCGTTGCTTCTCCCGCATTAACCGCCTGAGACAGCTCTGCGATGGATAACTTGGTAACATCTGCTGGCTTTTTTAATACAAATTCGGAGATACGCCTCGCAGATGGAGTAAAGCTGTCATGCAGGCTTCCCATCATATCAAGAACTTTTCCAGCTTTAACTGGATCTGGAGTATGTTTCGAGGCCATCGTTACACCTTCGCAATGGTAATTTATGTAAACTGTTGATTATCTTCCCACGAGAATAACGCTTTGTGAAGTGATACTCCACAACACGCTAACAAATTATTACCTATTCTAACTAATGAAGCTCCTACTGGCATAATAAATGAAGTTTGTAAGCTATGTCACATTTTTGGATAACGACGATAAAATTAAGCTATCTCTGATTGCCACATGAAGCTTTACTCCATAGAATAAACTCAAACTCCAGAATCACTCTGAATTATGAAGTTTAACTTCAACTAGCAGGTATTACTTTATGGAAAAGCTAACAGGCCTTATCGCTGCCCCACACACACCTTTCACTACCGAAGGTACAGTTAACCTACCTGTCATTGATCAGATTGCTGAGCATTTGATCAACGACGGCGTCAATGGCGTATATATTTGTGGCACAACAGGCGAAGGCATTCACTGCTCTGTTGAAGAAAGAAAAGCAATCGCAGAGCGCTGGGTTACCGCTTCACAAGGTAAACTGAAGATCACGGTTCACACTGGCGCACTGAGTATTGTTGATACTTTAGATCTGACCCGCCACGCTGAAACACTTGATATCTTCGCTACATCAGCAATTGGTCCGTGTTTCTTCAAGCCTGGTTCTGTTGATGACCTTGTAGAGTACTGTGCTCAAGTTGCAGCAGCTGCACCATCTAAAGGTTTCTACTACTACCATTCCGGTATGTCTGGCGTTAATTTAGACATGGAGCAATTTTTAATCAAAGCTGAAAACCGTATTCCTAACTTATACGGCCTAAAGTTTAATAGTGGTGACTTATATGAATACCAACGCTGCCTACGCGCTTGCGATGGTAAATTCGATATCCCTTTCGGTGTTGATGAGTTCCTACCAGGTGCACTAGCTGTTGGCGCTATTGGTGCTGTTGGTAGTACTTATAACTACGCAGCTCCGCTATTCAATAAAGTTATTAACGACTTTAATGCTGGTGATATGGGTGCTGTTTATAAAGATATGGACAGTGTTATTGCATTAATACGCGTGTTGGTAGAATTTGGTGGTGTTGCTGCAGGTAAAGCTGCAATGGCACTGCATGACATTGATGCTGGTGATCCTCGTCTGCCTCTAACACCGCTAACAGATGAACAGAAAGCGATTGTGGTTGAGAAAATGACACAAGCTGGTTTTATTAATCTGTAATAGTGACCAAATACCTATACAGCTTGGTATAACACCATAATACCTAAAACGGCAGCGAAATAATTTCACTGCCGTTTTTACATCACAATATTGGATCCTTGTTAGTTAACCTCTCCCTCCTTAGGGAAATACCGCACAACAAGTAGAAAACTTATCGCACTCAACATTCCCATTAATACATAAGACGCTGATAATCCAAGTACCGTACTACTCCACCCAGCCAGTAGGTATGTAAAGAACCACCATAAATGTGAAAGTGAAAAGTTAGCGGCAAAAAATGCGGCTGAATCTTGCTCTTCACATGAACGGGTAATTAATACACCTGCAGGTGTTTGAATACAGGCCATACCAACCCCTAGCATGAAGCACGCTGCCGCAAAGCCAACCCACGTTGGCAATAAACTTATAGAGATTAAAGTTAAAGTAATGACTGCTGTGCCTGTGATTACTAATGTTCTCACCTTAACTTTATCCATTAATGTTGGTAACTTTAGAGCGACAGTCATTGAACCAAAACCAACAAAAGCCATTGCTAGTGCTGTCTGCTTGTCTCCACCAGCAAGCACTTCATTGATATACACAACTGTATTAACTATCACCATCGCACTGGCCCCAGATGCTGCTATATATGCGATCCAAAGGCCTCTCAAACTTGGCGTTCGCAAATAAGACTGAATACCAAACTTAAGGTTATTCCATGCTCCTTTGCCATGCGCGATCGGTTGGATCACAGGAAAAATACACCTCATAATCAAAAGGCTTGATAATAGAAATGTTAAGGCATCAATAAGAAACAGATGGCGAAAGCTAATGACTAACAACAAAGTTGCAGCAAGCAGCGGGCTGATTATTTGTTCTAAATCGTAAGCTAAGCGACTATATGACAACGCTTTTACATATTGTTCTCTATTTGGTAAAACTTGGGGCAACGTTGATTGAAACAACGGGGTAAAACCAGCTGAACAAGCATTAATCAGAAAAACTAGCAGATAGATTTGCCAGTGCTGTGTGACAAAAGGTAGACAAAGAATCAGTCCAGCTCGAGCGATATCAAGCCCAAACATGAATTTTTTACGTGGTAATTTATGTGCAACGGCACCAAAAACTGGTGCTAGCCCAACGTAAGCAACCATTTTTATCGCAAAAGCCATTCCCAACACAGCGCTCGCATTTTCTTCCGCGAGATCCCATGCCAGTAGTGCCAATGTAATTGAGCTGATCCCAGTACCGATTAATGATACAACCTGTGCACTCAGTAACTTAATGTATGTTTTATTTTTCCACATCGATGACGATGCAGATAATGTTTCTGTCGCCATACTCACCGCCCAACAAAATCAAAAAAACTCAGAAATAATGATTTAATTTTTAATTTTATACTATCAAGCAGACGGTTATACCACGTCCCAGACTCGATTGTATTCGTCGCTACTAATGGCGCTTCCTTAATCACTTTATTATCGACAGTCCATATTATTGTGCCAATTTCATCCCCTTGTGTAACTGGTGCGATAAAAGCATCGGGTAATTGGAGCTCCGTTTGCAGCCCTCCTTGTGAACGTCTAGGTAATGTCAGGTAAACATCACTACCAACGCTATAGCTAATTTCATTTTCCTGACCCATCCAAATTTTATCGGTGCCAAGTATGTCTCCCTTCAGGGCTACAGCCTTGGTATCATAAAATCTAAATCCATAATTAAGTAACTTACGCGTCTCGGACTCTCTGGCTTGCTGATCCCCCGCTCCCATAACGACAGAGATCAATCGCATTCGTCCGTCAGTCGCTGATGTCGTTAAACTGTACCCTGCTTCAGGTGTATACCCTGTTTTCGCGCCATCAACATCTAATGTTCGATCCCACAACAATTTATTCCGGTTATATTGAGTAATCTCGTTCCAAGTAAAGCTCTTCTCTTTATAAATAGCATAGATCTCAGGTGTATCTTGGATCAGTCGCTTCAATAAAATTGCCATATCTCTTGGTGATGTTGAAATACCGTCACCATCTAAGCCATGCGCATTTATGTAGCGTGTATTATCCATTCCTATCGTTTGGGCCCAGCTATTCATTAAACTAACGAACCCCTCCTCTGTACCCGCAATATGCTCTGCCATAGCAACAGAAGCATCATTCCCAGATTGCACCATGATTCCTCTGGCCAAATCGGCTACACGTATCGTGTCACCCGGCTGAATAAACATCTTCGACGATTCTGGAAAGTTCACTGACCATGCGTTTTCACTAACAACCACTTCATCTTCAAGTGTTAGACGACCATTATTAATTTCCTGACCGATAATATATGCCGTCATCATTTTTGCTAAGCTAGCAGGTGCCATTGCTTTATCTATATTCTCAGAAGCCAGAATATCACCCGAATTATAATCCATGAGTACATAACCTTTCGCAGCCACTTCTGGAACATCCGGAACAGAACGTGCCCACCCCGTAATTGGAACAAGTACAATGGTGACACCGATAAAAATGCGCTTAATACTTTTTATTATTAGTTTCACTGTTAGCTCTCTTTGTTATTACCTACTTCTCTTTTTATTAAAAATAAATAAATTGTTTTTATAAGCGCTGCTCCACAGCAGATTCAACATCCTGCTTGGTAGCTAACATTAACGCCGCGTAATCACCAATATATTGAACATATTCATTTTTGTTTCCACTGACATATTGGTGCTTTTCATCCCCCTTACCACAAAGGAGTAATACATCCCCTTTCTTCAAATAAGAAACTGCGGCCTTTATACATAAACCACGGTCCTCTATAACGGTGGCATTTTTACCCGACACTTGACTTGTCAATTCACCAAATATGGAAGTTTGGCAAAAACCTAATGGATTATCAGTTGTAAAGAAAACGTGCTCAGAGTGCTTGCTACACAGGCTACCAATTGCTGCAGCATCACTAAGGCGATCACCTGTTACACCTAACACGGTATAGACTTTACCAAAGCTTTGGTTACGTACATTATTGAATAAGTTCAACAAACTGTCGTAATTATGTGCATAGTCAATAATGGCCATCGCTTGATTAGGCAAGCGATATACTTCGCTCCGACCAGGGGCTGGCTGTAATTTTGTCAACCTTGAAACCGCTGATTCGACAGGTACATCAAGTGCAACCATCATGGCAAGCATTGCCATTGTATTTTCAATATTGAACATAAAAGGAAGATTTGTTTTTACCGCATAATCCTGCTTTTTGAATGTAACGGTGTATTCACTACCTTCACAGCTTGCTTTTAAATGACTGGCATAGAGATCTGCATTGGGATTCTTAAGGCTGAACGTGATGACATTGGCACGAGAACGGCATCGTTCAATCATGGTTGGTGCTAGTGCATCATCAAGATTAATGACTGCAGCACCATTAGGCTTTAAACGATCAATTAATCTGAGTTTAGTCTGTATGTAATCTTCTCGGCTCTTATGATAATCCAGGTGGTCAGTACCAATATTAGTAATAAGTACTGCTTCAAAATCGATAATGCTCACTCGATCTTGTGATAATGCATGACTGCTTACTTCCATTACATGGCTGGTTATCTTTTGCTTCTGCATTGCATTAAATAGCGTTAGCAAGGTAATGGCGTCAGGCGTTGTATTATCAAGTGGGTACAAGTCGTCACCGAAAAAGCTACCCAATGTACCAGTATAAGCCGAGTCACTATCTTGATTCAGTAAACGCTGTAGGCAATAAGATACTGTTGTTTTACCATTTGTACCTGTAACACCAATATGCTTAATTCTATCTTGGGGGTAGTTAAAATATTGGTTAATTAGGTTAATACTACTGGCATGGCTAGAAGTAACAATACATGGCACATTAAGATCAAGCTGCCGATTCGCGATAACGGCTATCGCTCCCTGCTTAACAGCATCTGCCGCCGAACGATGACTATCCCAAGTTAGCCCCTGACGACAAACAAAGACATCACCTTGGTTGATTTTTTGGCTATGTGTTTTAAAAGCGACTATTGGCAGAGCTTGTAACTGCTCAAGTGGCGACATTTTAACACTGTTATCTTCTGTGTTGTGACTATTAGGCACTGTGGTGTTACATGTGTTCATATCATCGTTCTATCGCTAAAGTCGGTAACACGGTAGAAGTGTTAGCCAGCAAGTTAAGTGAATAACGATTCTAGAAAATATGATTAAATCAGTGAAATCGAATAAATCAATACAAGTTATAAGTGGTTTTGATACCCTTGTGGTTACTGACCCATTCAAATGTATTTATTCACAGGCTAAATGAGATGGATAAAATTAACTGGAAAGGCGTAGACCTCAATTTGCTTCTGACTTTTGAGGCAATGATGATTTGTAGAAGTGTTTCTAGTGCCTCTGAACGACTACATTTAGGCCAACCTGCAACAAGCTATAACTTAAAACGATTACGTACTCTACTTGGGGATCCTCTTTTCGAACGCCAAGGTAATCTCATGGTGCCGACAAGTCGTGCTATCGAGCTTGAACCAAAAATAAACGTCGTCTTAAGCATCATTCGAAATGAGATACTGCAGCCCCCAATCTTTGAACCTTCGGCATTTCAAGATAGGTTTGTTATTGGGCTAACAGATTATGCGGAACAAGTCTTTGGCCCAGATATTTTTGACCACCTCATTAAAGAAGCGCCTCAGTGCCAAATCTTGTTTCAAGCTATCGACTCAGCAAACTGTGACCAAGCATTAGAAAGTGGTTCTATAGATATCGCCATCGGCGTATTTAAAACACAATCAGAACACTTAAGCCGAACCTTTCTTTACCGTGAAAGCCATGTGTGTCTTTTCGATAATCAAAAGCTTAACGTTTCATTGCCCATCAGCTTAGATGAATATCTTGCAACACCACAGCTGGTTATTAGTGCCAACCAAGCACTTTCAAGCCCCGTTGATATCACCCTCGCTGATATGAACAAACAACGCCGCGTTGTGCTTGGTTCAACGCGTTTTTTAACGTTACGCCACATGATTACTGGGCGGCGATTATTATGTGTGATGGCAGAGATGCTTGGACGCTCTGAATTATTTGGTGACACGGTAACAACTTGTGTACCTCCAATTCCTATACCGGACTTTGATATTGATATGCTAAGTCGAAAACGGGATCGGCAACACCCCAAAACGCAATGGTTAATGAGCCAAGTACAAAACGTTATTCAAACAAAAGTAACCGCGCTGCGTAAGTAAGGGAGACAAAATAAATGAACCTAGATACTAAATGGCTAGAAGATTTCTTAATGCTTGCGGAACTACAGCATTTTTCGCGTGCAGCTGAAGCTCGCCATATCACACAACCTGCATTTGGCCGCCATATTCGAGCGCTGGAAAAGGCCGTTGGCCAAACACTTATCGACCGCTCAACAACACCGATAAGTCTCACGCCAGCAGGGCGACAATTCAGAAATGTTGCAAGAAACATTGTCTCGCAAATGGAAGAAGGGCTTAAATTACTTAACGGAATTGAGCAACCACTGCTCAACCCTATACGCATTGCGTCGCCTCATTCATTGTCGTCACCAACGTTACTTAACCTTATTGAGCACAGTGAAATTGAACATGATCTAACTTTTTCAGTTGATATATTACGGGTCGATTTTGCTGTTAGTTCCCTTACCGAAGGCAACTGTGACTTTTTCCTTGGCTTTGAAATCTTATCGCTGCTTCAGCCACCGTTTCATAACTTATGTATCGGCCATGGAAACTTCTTACTTGTTTCAGCAACCGATGATGACGGTAATCCTTTATTTGATCCGCGAACAAGCCAAACCCCCATTATTCGATATAGTGCAGAATCCTATAGCGCGCGTCTTATAGAACAATATCAACCAAAACTAGCCCAACTCAACACGTTTCCAGTGTTTGAGTCTTCTATGTGTCAATTACACAAAGAAATGGCGTTACGGGCAAAAGGTGTGGCTTGGCTGCCAGATACACAAATACAACAAGAACTTAAAGATAAGTCACTCGTTGCTATTGCACCGCACATATACCGATTACCCTACCAAATTCGGCTCTACCGAAATTCTGCACCACTAAGAAAAGATGCAGAAGCCTTATGGTCCGCACTTAACCATCAAGTAAAGTCTGGTTGGCAAATCAATTATCCTTGGCAGCCAGGCAGCCTTTAAACTGGCATTAGGCATTTCTTTTTGGCACTAAAACAACTCGCTGGTGCCAATTCGGCACTAACGTATCAATATTTGCATTTCACTTATAACGGAGAGAGGTAGATACTCACAAAAGGCAAACGTTTGCGCAAATTATTGCGTCAAAGGGGGAACAGTGACTTCTACACCAATAACTCTTGATCAGTTTTACCATCAATTTCCTAAGGCTGATCTGCACTATCACCTTCTTGGCGGTGTCCGCCTTGAAACCATGCTGCATTTTGCTAGCAAATATAATGTTCCGTTATCTGAGACTGAGGCAAAGTGCTATTACCGTGCCCATCAGCATGAAACGGGGATCGTGAAAGGCGGTATTGAAGCACTCACCTTCTTGTACGAACTGATGCGTGAGCCTGAAGATTACTACCGAGTATTAGTCGAAGTCGCCGAGGATGCTCACGCTTGCGGTGTTCGCTACATCGAGACATTTTGGAATCCAAGCGACACGAACCTTTCTTATCGTGATGCAACAATCGCTCTGGTTGAAGCAATAGATCAAGTTGAGCGTGATATGGGACTAATCATCCGATTGATCCCCTCTATTAACCGCGAAAAAGCCCCCGAAATAGCCGTTGATATGGTAGAGGACATGATTACGTACCCTCACCCTTATGTACTTGGCATCGGCATTGATTATAAAGAACATAACGCGCCTGTTGAAAATTTCTGGAAGGCCTATCGACTCGCTAGTGACAATAACTTAAAGCTCACAGCCCATTGTTCAGAATTCGGTCTACATTGGCGAAATGTAGAAACAGGCCTTGAGCTTATCAATGTTGACCGCATCGATCATGGCTACACCATTATTGATAACCCCAAACTTACGGAAAAGTATGCTGAGCAAGGCGTGCCTTTTACAGTTATTCCTTCTAATACGTATTACTTCACGCAATGGCCTGAACGAGAAGAGTGGTCACGGCATCACCCAATACGCGCAATGGCAAAAGCTGGCCTAAATATTATTCCTTGTACTGATGACTGGCACATCCATAATACCACCAGCGCAAATTGCTATAGGGTCATGGTTGAAGATTTTGGTTTTGATCTAGACAGTTTGCGTCAAATGATGGTGAACAGCATACATGCTAGCTGGATGCCTGAATCCGTTAAACAGCAATGGCTAGATTCGTGGGGAGTAGCATTTGACAACTTGCGATCTTCTTTAGTTGAAGAACCAAGCATCGAGGCTGAACAACTCATTCAGTATCGCCGCTAACTCGCACTTTAAGTGAATAAAGTCGCAAGACATAAAATATACAGAGGGATCCCGATGGAAACTGTTGCTAACAAACCCGGCTTTAGTATTGCTAGATGGTTTGATTTTAAAGGTAATAATACTAATTTAAGAACTGAAATTATTGCAGGCCTAACAACATTCGCCACCATGGCGTACATGATTGCTGTTGTGCCCGGCATGTTGAGTAAAGGGGGGATACCATTTAGTAGTGCGCTAACGGTTACGGTTTTAATGACAGTCGTCACAACGATTGCCATGGCTTTGTATACCAACCGCCCTTTTGTCTTAGGCCCTGGTCTAGGCAGCGTCGCTATCTTTTCTTTTACATTACTTGGTAATGATGTTCCCCTAAGTATCGCTGCAGGCATAGTATTTATCAGTGGCGTCTTATTTATGCTAGTTTCTTTCCTTGGTGTGAGAGACTTTGTAGTTCGTATTATTCCACACAGTGTAAAAGTTTCTGTTGGTGTCGGCATTGGCTTATTCATCGCATTACTAGGCTTTAAGCAAGCTGGTATTGTCATTGCTGACCCACGTAAAAACGTGCTTATTTTTGGAGACTTAGCATCTATTGATGTAGTTACCGCGATTGTTGGCTTTTTCATGGTACTTTTCTTTACTGCGCGAAAAGTACAAGGCGGTATCATTCTTGCCGTTATTATCACCACGATTTTAAGTATCCCTCTCGGTATTACCTCTATGCCAGAAAACTTTTTCAGCATGCCAGGCAGCATGGATGGAATGATGTTTGAGCTGGATGTTATCGGTGCGCTTAGCCCTGTCTACCTGCCCTTTTTACTCGCCTTTTTTATTCCTGATTTTTTCTCAACCCTCGGCGCAATGTTAGGTTTAGGTGCTCAGGCTGGCTATCTTGATAAAAACGGTAATTTACCTGGTATAGAGAAGAATTTTCATGTTGATTCAACGGCAACAACCGTCGGTGCACTATTCTCATGCCCAGTATTAACAACATATGTTGAAAGTTCAGCAGGTGTTGAGTCTGGTGGACGAACAGGTTTTACTGCCTTAGTGACAGCGGCCTGCTTTTGCCTAACGTTATTCTTAGCGCCACTCGCAGGCATGATCCCAACGGCGGCCACTGCCCCCGTACTAATGTATATCGGGATTGTGATGATGAGTTCAATGAAGAAAATTAATTACGATGATATTACCGAGTACTTGCCAGCATTCGTCTGTGTTGTAATGAGTGTGTTCAGCTTTAATGCTGGTAATGGTATTGCCGCTGCCATGCTGGTCTATGCCTTCCTAAAACTAGCAACAGGGCGTTATAAAGAAGATCACTGGTCGGTTTACCTTATTGCTTCTTCGATGATTTACTATTTTTATATTATTTCATCGCATTAATTGCTGACTACTGGTTTCAGATAATGCATTTTCAATACGTCTAAAGCATCTTCCATATAAAAAAGCCAGCACGATAATACGTGCTGGCTTTAAATATAAAGCACTTTATCCGCTACTCTTTCAGTTCTTTTAATTTGTTATTTAAGTCGCTGACAGTATCTGACGCTTTGTCGCTCATATCTTCATACGCATCTTGTACTTCTTCGAGTGAGCGTGAATTCGTTAGATCTTCAATCTGATCTTTATACGTTACACCGATATAGATACCAAACCCAACTAATGCGATAACAATATATTTAAGCATGTGATTCTCTTTTTTATATTACGAACAACAATCACATTATATACATAAGAATTATAACAATGCACAACAAGTAAAATAATACTCGCAGTAGCATTGTTAAACTTAGCTGAGTGGTGATATTTTGCGCAATTTTGATGAGGCTAATCACATCAAAGCAGCCTCTAAGGCTGCTTTATGGTGTTTGACTGAGAGAACTAACGAACGAGGCTAATAAGTGATTTACCCAATAACCATTCAAGTTCTTTTACACTATCCATACCAAAACGTTCAGTACACATACTAAATAAACGCTCAATACCACGCTTAGAAAACTCGTTAGTCACTTCTGCTGCCGCAATATGGTGGAAGAGCAAACGTAATGTTGCACGAAATTTTTCGTCATCTAAAGCAGCAACCCAGCTTGCACTGAATCCATCAATTCCGTTATCTAGATCTAACTTTTCAACAAATAATCGGAAAATTCGGCCATCTAATGCATTCGCAAAATCTTGTTTTTTGGGAAAGTGATGGCTAATACCGGTACGAGAAATTCCCGTTTGTTTACTTAACGTTGTATATGACATTTTGTCATAACCTAGCGTCAAAATTTGATCAACTACAGCATCCATGATCGTTTGAATTGTGATTTCAGTATCTTCTTTACTACGCTTCGGCATAAGGGGTTGACTCTATCGTTCTCTTCAATCGACAAAAAACCAACGCAAACTTTTTTGCGTAAGGCATCATTTTAACCTTTAAATAACAGTATCATGCGACGTGCATCGCATTAAACTAGTTATAATATCAAGCCAGTATTACAGAATAATATTCTGATTACTAGCTATTATAAGCACCATTTCCTCACGAGGAAGCCGTTTCACAATAACACCTGTAACTAGCTTAAAATTATCATAACTATAATAGAAACATAAATTTATAAACAGCTGGAGGTTATGGTAAAAAATTGTACTGTTGTTTGAATTTTGTTCTATTTTAATGATGTAACAATATAAAAATCGAGACCTTTTTGGCTAACTTATGACTAAAATTAAAGCAGTTAGAAACCAAATTGATACTTGACTGACCAGTAGGATTAGCATTATTTTAACATAACCACAACACGGAAGGATCGTAGTATGACTCTACCTCTGCAATCGGATCGCTTAAAGGACACACTCATGACACAACCACTGCCAACTGACTTGATACTTAAATGGGCAGAAGAGCGCCCAGATGAAGTGTATCTTCGCCAAATTATTAATCGCCAGTTTGTCGATTACACATATGCAGAGGTTGCCGACAAAGCATTACGGCTTGTTAGCGCCCTTAGAGATCTTGGTATCAAACCCGGTGAACGTGTCGCGTTAATGTCTAAAAACTGTGCTGAATGGTTTATTACCGATCTCGCTCTCATGCTCGGTAGCTATATCAGCGTCCCTATTTTCCCAACAGCTGGCGCTGAAACCGTTGAGCACTGCTTAACTCACAGTGAATCAAAGGTGCTGCTAATTGGTAAGCTTGACGACCAAAAAGCAATAACCTCTGTCATGGAAAAATACCCTTCTTTGCCAACTATTGCATTTAATTACCCGTCGGCACCAACCTGCCAATACCAATTTGAATCGTTAGTCGCAGAATTTTCCCCAACTGAAGAGCGCCCTAATCATCAACTCGATGATTTAATGTCAATTGTTTATACGTCAGGTACATCCGGTCTTCCGAAAGGAGCAATGCTAACTTACGGCTCATTTGCTTGGTCTGCACAACGTATCGTTGACCACATTGGTATGCAAGAGGGCGAAAGGTTATTCTCTTACCTACCACTTGCGCACATTACCGAGCGTGTTTATATCCTTGGGGCTTCAGTCATGTCTGGTATCCAAGTCGCATTCCCAGAATCACTTGATACCTTTATTGATGATGTCAAAATGCATCGCCCAACCCTGTTTATTTCAGTCCCTCGCTTATGGACACTATTCCAGCAGCGTATTCTAGAAAAACTACCACAAGCAAAGCTCAATATATTACTTAAAATTCCATTCATATCGGGTGTGATTAAACGTAAATTAGCTGACGGCCTTGGTCTCAATAAAGCACGTATGCTTGGCTGTGGTTCAGCCCCCGTATCAGCAGGACTACTGCGATGGTATGAAAGTATAGGCTTAAACATTACAGAAGCTTGGGGGATGACAGAGTCCTTTGCTTACAGCACCCTTAACCACCCATTCCGCAGCGATAAAATCGGCACTGTCGGTAATGCAGGACCCGGTGTTGAAGTAAAAATTGCTGCGGATGAAGAAATTCTTGTTCGTGGTGTGGGGCTATTTACGGGCTATTATAAAAATGAAGATGCAACTAAAGCCATGTTCGATAATGATGGCTGGTTACATACTGGTGATATCGGCTTTATGGATGAAGAAGGTTATCTCAGTATACAAGGCCGTAAAAACGATACATTTAAAACAGCGAAAGGGAAATTTGTCTCCCCTGTCCCCATTGAAAAGCGTTTATTTGAAATAGCAAACATCGAAATGATGTGTGTTGTGGGTTCGGGTATGCCAGCACCAATCCTGCTCGCAATACCTCATGAATTCCCTAACTTCGACCATGCTCGTTATGAGCGAAAAGCACAAAGAGTAATCGAGACAATAAACCAAGAGTTAGAGTCGCATGCCAAAATCAAAGGTGTGCTGATGATTAAAGAGCCTTGGAGCATTGAAAACGGGATACTAACCCCGACCTTAAAAATTAAACGTCACCTATTAGAGAAAAAGTACCATGACGTAGGTGCTAACTGGCCAAAAGACAAGCTGGTTCAATGGGAAGACTAAACGCGTAATTTTTTCATAACTTATCTCAGCGGCTCTACTTTTGAGCCGCTATTTTTGTTTTCCAACATCTTCCTCTCATTTCCAGCTATTATACCAACCTACATAAGTACTTGATCAGTCTTACTGGTTAATAAACAAAAACGTCAATAAAATCACCAGCTCGTATCATTCGACATTACTTGATGAAACTTATCTTAAGACAGCATAAAAAAAGAATAATGAGTCCATTTTCTTAGACTACTGCAATCAATTCTATATTCGCTGTCTTTACCAAATGATATCGTTTTCATTATTTCTTCTACTTTATTGAAAAATGGCCCATCCAACATTAAGTACTCAATTCGTCTGCGTTGTATTCATGATTGTTACTTCCTTTATAACAATACCGGCAAAGGCAACAGAATCCTCACAATCAAGTGCATTAAAATCCTATCTTGAACACCAAAATCATTATGGTCGATTTAGCGGTAACATACTCATAGCTTATAACAGTAACATCGCCTTCGAACATTCTATTGGTTATGCCGATATAAAGCTTAAACGCCAAATATCACAAGACACTCTTTTTAAAGTTGGGGCCATTACTAAGCAATTGACAGCTGCTGCTATATTACGACTACATGATCAAGGTAAGCTGAACATTCATCAACCGATTAAACAATATTACCCAAAGCTTAAACGCAGTAATTCAATAACAACAGCAATGCTACTAAATCATACCGCTGGGTTTTATCGTGATGCATCTTGGCGTGAATATAAGGATAGATGTGAGTCGAGCCAACTCATTAATGAAACAATTAAAAAATCTAGCTCTTACCCTCCAAGTAAGATGTTTAACTATAGCAACGACAACTATTATCTTCTGGGGGGGATTATTGAACAAGCTTCAGGGAAAAGCTATAACACTTTCATTACCGAGGAATTTTTACGCCCCCTAGGCATGAAAGACAGCAGCTTGAAGCTGACATTGTCATTTCAGTTAGCTAAGTCGTATGAACTATCAGGCTTAGTTAACGCATTTATCACGCCTTCAGGTTGTGCATGGTCAGCTGGTGAGTTGATCACTACAACTCGAGATCTTTATAAATGGAGCCGAGCACTACAGTCTGGCAGTATTATATCGCAACCCTTATATCAAGAGATGCTAGAGCAGCAATATGGCATATTTCATGAAGAAATTGACGGGAAGTCTTACTACTTGCATAGAGGTAATATTGATGGTTTTAAAGGGCTTATTGTTCAAGAACCCCACTCTGGGTTAAATATAGTCGCATTAAGTAACTTAAATAACACCAACATCGATTTACTCGTTGTCGATTTAATCAATATACTTAATGATAAGAAACCCATTAATAAAGTCACCCCTCCAAAAACTGACTTAGCAAGCTGGCAGTATGATATTGATGTTATCGGTAATTACCTCGACACCGGAGGGATTCCGCTGCAAGTTGTATACAAAGATAGCTCTCTGATGGCAAAGGTCAACCAATTCAATATACCGTTACAAGTAATGAATAAAAACACATTATTTGCTATTGGTGTCGATAATAAAATACGTATTAATAGAAATGATAATGAATCGACACGTGAAATTATCTTCTTCTCAAAAGATGGTCGCTACCTCTCCCGGTTCACACGTGTTAAGTAAAAAGAGGCGCGACTCCCCCGCTACTGGGAGTCGCGCCCTAAAAATGCGATTACACTTCCTTCCCGATACGTATCACTTATCTGACAAATGATAAATTAATAGCTGCATAGTTCATGCCAATAGTATAAGGCTTAATAATCAGTTACTTAGTGTTATCGACATAAACCAGCTGCACTTTTTTTGTGCTTTCTTGCACCACTTAGATAACCCTCTTTGATAGCCATGAACCGAAAAGTCACGCTCTCTGTCTTTGACAATCAGATAAAAATCCCTATCGATAATATCGGTTTATTTCGTGAAATTTGATTACACCACTAAATAATTGTTTCTAATTCAAGTACCTCTCTCAAGATTACAACCTCWAACTAACTGATTTATTAGATAATCGCTCTTCAAGTAAATTTGCTTATTTATTTTTTTATGTAGAGTAATAATGTTATTTTAAATCCATTAATTTCCTTATTTCTTACTATTAGTTTTACTCATTTTACGGTGTGCTTTTTTAAGTTCATATTCCACCCACGGATTTAACCAATCATCCAAAAGATTGATAAATACTAGCAATCCTTCGCTACTTATCGATCTTTCGTATTTGTCATTCTAAATATTAATTTTTGATTCATAGCAATTTTATCTGTCTATGTCTCTCATGCTTTGGAGATCACAGTAGTGAATAAGCACACTACAGTACCACTTGCACGTAACACAGTCTGGGTTCCTATTTTAGGGTTGTCTCTTTTCGCTATTGCTTCTGGCTATTTAATGAGTTTATTGCCGCTATCATTAGGGCAATACCAACTTCCAAAAGAATCGGCGAGTTGGTTAGCAAGTGTTTATTATTTAGGGCTACTGTTTGGTTCGATGTTTATAGAACCTGTCATAAAGAAAGTCGGCCACCAGCGAGCTTTTGTTATTTTTATGATTTTACTCTTCATGAGTGTCATCACTATGATAATGCTGCCAAGCCTTGCAAGCTGGCTTTTCGCTCGATTTATTGCCGGAATGGCTGTTGCGGGTGTTTTTGTTGTTATTGAGTCATGGCTATTGATTGGTGACAATGCCAAAGAACGCGCTAAAAACCTGGGTCTGTATATGACTTCGCTCTACGGCGGAACAACAATTGGCCAGTTTGGTGTAGGTACGGTTGGTATTGAGGGGGTTCTTCCTTTTGTCACGATAGCGACGTTATTGATTATCGCGATGCTCCCAGTCGCTTTGGCTAAAAATGTTAACCCGATCTGTGATGAACACCAGAGCTTATCAATGCGTAAAATTTTGGCATTAAGTAAGCCTGCAATCATCGGCTGCCTTGTCTCAGGCATGGTGATGGGTTCTATATATGGTTTACTGCCTTTAGCACTGAAAGTGACAGTGAAAGACAATCACCAAATTAGTGTACTTATGGCTATAACAGTACTTGGTGGGATGCTTATACAGCCTATTGTGGGCAAAGTATCAAACCTGATGTCTAAATCATTATTGCTCGCCGCTTTTTCGCTACTTGGCGTATTTGCGATGGGGTTATATTTGTTAGATCCAAGCTACAGTACGCAAGTTATTGCTTTAGCAATACTGGGCATGTCAGCTTTTGCGCTGTACCCAGTTGCCATCACGCTCGCGTGTGATGGCTTAGCTTCTTCAGCTATTGTTTCAGCGACTCAAGTGATGTTATTTAGTTACAGCGTTGGCTCTGCGACTGGACCACTTGTTGCCAATGAATTTATGAAAGGTGATATGGGGTTAATGGGGTTCTTCTTTAGCTTGTTTTTAGCCACCGCAATTTACATGCTGCTTGTGAGCGCACGTACTAAGCCAAGAATAGTAGCGAGTTAAGTATAAATTCAAAAAGTGAGGCTATTGAGCCTCACTTTTTTATCCGCTATCTATATGAATAGAGCAAGATTACACCGTAAAGTATTCAAAAATTAGGAGCACCGTCGAAAGGAAGTGAACACTACACAGCAACAGCCACTTCTAATTTTTCGAGTAACACGTCCTTCTTGAATGGCTTCGCAACGTAATCATCCATACCCGCATCAAAGCATTTGCTGATATCGTCATCTAGCACACTCGCAGTCAATGCAATAATCGGCATACGCGTGCTTTCTTCTTGTTCAGTTTCCCATGCTCTGATTGCTTGCGTCGCAGTAAAGCCATCCATAATCGGCATCATACAGTCCATTAACACCGCATTATATTGTTTACCTAAGCGAATAAAATCGACCGCTTCTTGACCATTATTTGCGACGTCAAACTCATAACCTGCTTTTTTCAAAAATAGAGAAGCAACCTTTTGATTGACTAAGTTATCTTCAACAATCAAAACCTTATGATTGCTTTTCACAATACTATTTGCTTCATCAAGCTGCTCATTAAACTGCGTTCGATTAGAACCCTTTGATGTGATGACAGATTTAATTGTCTTGGTAAAACGACTGCCCAATAGTGGTGTGGTCACAATACCTTCAACAGTATGTCCAAAATCATGCTGTTCATCCAAATGACTACAGCACAAGACTAACGGTGTATTAGGTAACAGCCCCTTTATATCACCTAGTTCTTTCGTAGATAAAAACAGTGACTCTTGGCAATACATCACTACATCAATTGGTTGAGTTACATTTTTTATTTCATCAACTTCATTACACGTTTCAACAACAAGTCCATTAAGCTCACTTTCAGCTTTCAATCGTTCAAGCTGCTTCTGCTCACGACTAATCATTAAGACTTTACGTTGATTGATTTCAGGGAGCAGTTTCGGTTCTTGAGTAACAATATCAACCTCTAAAGTGAAGAAGAAATTACTCCCTTTTCCTTTTTCAGACTCAAGTGCTATATCCCCCCCCATCAACTCTACAAGTTGTCGGCATATGGCAAGTCCTAGCCCCGTACCACCAAACTGGCGAGTGATTGAACCATCTTCTTGCGTAAACGGTGCAAATACTTGTGCTTGTTTATCTTTAGCAATACCAATGCCTGTATCTATGATAGAGAACGTTAATGCAGCTTTATTATTTTCCTTCAATTCAGCGTCAATTTTTAACGTAACTGATCCGCTTGTGGTAAATTTAACGGAGTTAGACATTAAATTCATCAGCACTTGACGTAACCTGTGTTCGTCAATCATTGCTACAGAGGGAACCTCTGGTGAAATACTAACAATTAAATCCAGCCCCGTATTTGCCGCTTTAGCAATGACAATTGACATTGTGTCATAGACAACTTCACTGACGCGGCAATCGTTTGGAGCAAGAATAAGGTTACCAGATTCAATTTTAGATAAATCTAAAATATCATTAATCAATAACAATAACGTTTGCGAGGACGTTTCTATGGTTTGTAAATATTCTGATTGTGATGGATTTAAATCTGTATCGGAGAGAATCGAAGACATACCAATAATTCCGTTTAAAGGTGTCCTGATTTCATGAGACATATTGGCTAAAAATGAGCTTTTTGCCACATTTGCTTTTTCTGCTTCATCTTTCGCTTTTACAAGGTTGGCTTGATTATGCGTTCGCTCCTCAATCAGCGCATTTAGCTTCTTACTGAAAACCGTAAATTCATCATTACCATCAACCTTTACTTTTGCCTCTTCACCTGAGCTGTCTTTAACGGCTGACATAGCTTTTAGTACGCGGTGCAAGTAAGAGCCTATCCGCTTAATTAAGTTTGCGCCCAAGATAACGAGTATCGTAAGTGATAAAACAATAGCCACCAAGTACAGTAGCATTAATTGTTTAGCTTCATTGATAGACTGATCGATATCTGCTCTAAGTTCATTGCTTATTTGATATACAACGAATTTGATCAGATTAAATCGTTCATCAATCGCATTAAAACTTTCCGTTGATTGAATACCAGCGAATGCATCAGACATGATATCCGTTCGTAAACGGTAACTTTCAGAGAAAACGGGATTTGCAAAGGTTTTACTCAGTAACTCAATCTGTTCTGGATTAGCATTTATAGTAAGGTATCTATCGATAATCAATTGCTGTCGTTCAATGATGGTATCAAGCTGCTCTTTGAAGTCATTACTACTTAAAGGGTTATAACTAATTAAATGAATATACCAATTCTCTTGTTGTGCCCACAGTTGTAACCATTGAAGTTGATAAAGAACCGATAATTTCTGCTCTATATTCACATCATTCAAGATCAGGCTACTTTTTTCCAAATTAACCATACTTTGTACTGATAAGTCATACGCCCAATCTGACCAATCATTAATATCTTCCTGCCCAACACCATCATAATCTGATGCTAACTCCTCCATTTCTTCGGAAATAGAAATAAGATCAGAACTCGACTCGACTGTAAAGGCACTCGGTATTGCAGTTGTAATTTGAGAGATAGATCTTGTTAATTCATCTGTTGTGAACTCTGATTCATTTTCATACAGCTTATTTGTTCTTAACTTGTGGACCAATGTCCCAAAATTTGAATTCGCTTCTAATAATTGTATTCTGGCATTAAGGTAATTCAGGCTTTCAACCTTATAAAACAATGACTTAACCTCAACAAAGGCAAGTGTACTTGAAAGTGCCAGCGGTATGATTATTAAAAAAAGCAGCCTTGATTTTATAGAAAACCGATTTAACAGGCTCATTTATCACTCCTTGAAAAAAACCTTCAAATGTCTATTTGTAGTCACAACAATGTCTACTATTATTTATAGCAGGATTAATAAG
>NZ_JAKJSJ010000033.1:0-81477 GCF_050336715.1 Photobacterium makurazakiensis | reverse complement strand
GACACACGAGGTTCGAACTCGTGACCTCAACCTTGGCAAGGTTGCGCTCTACCAGCTGAGCTAGTGTCGCATGCTTGTATTTCAACAAGTAAATTGGTTGCGGGAGCAGGATTTGAACCTACGACCTTCGGGTTATGAGCCCGACGAGCTACCAAGCTGCTCCATCCCGCGTCCGATTTATATCTCACCGTTAAAGTACGGTAACAACTATTGTTCTCACAGTCAGCGACTGAAAAAACCAATTTGGAGCGACACACGAGGTTCGAACTCGTGACCTCAACCTTGGCAAGGTTGCGCTCTACCAGCTGAGCTAGTGTCGCATGCTTGTATTTCAACAAGTAAATTGGTTGCGGGAGCAGGATTTGAACCTACGACCTTCGGGTTATGAGCCCGACGAGCTACCAAGCTGCTCCATCCCGCGTCCGATTTATTGAAAAGCAAAACAAATTAAGAATTGCCGTTCGAGGCTGCGCATTATACGAGGAAAATTGACGGATGCAATAGTTCTCAAAAAAAATATGTTCACTACGTCACAACCGCCTAATATTGCATCAAATATTGAAGATCTGCTCGCGATAAAAGCGCAATTCTTGAATCGAATCACGAATATCATCGAGTGCAAGATGACTGCCTTTCTTATGAAGCCCATCAAGTACTTCTGGCTTCCAACGACGCGTCAACTCTTTGAGCGTACTGACATCCAAATAGCGGTAGTGAAAATACTGCTCTAGTTCTGGCATGTGCTTATATAAGAAACGACGATCTTGTCCAATACTGTTCCCACAGATTGGTGACGCCCCTTTCGGTACCCATTGTTCTAAAAACGTAATAGTCTGGCGTACAGCTTCAGATTCAGTGACACTGGTTTGACGAACACGCTCCACTAATCCGCTATTGGTGTGGGTAGTCGTGCACCATTCATCCATTTTTTCCAGTTCAGATTCTGGTTGATGAATTGCTAACACTGGACCTTCAGCTAAAATATTAAGCTGTGCATCTGTAACAATTGTTGCTATTTCAATGATTTGATGTGTTTCAGGATCAAGCCCTGTCATTTCCAAATCAATCCAAATAAGATTCTGATCGCTGATCGTCATCGGATATTGCCTATTCTATGAGTAAACCATGTATGATAATACCAAACGCAGCGGTTGTCTGATTGCTTTACTTAAGCATATGCTTACTCCGCTAACGCTGGTATTTTACCGTAAGCCAACTAACTGAACGATATTCTTGTGGCAAAAAAGAAAAAGCTTACCCAAGGTCAGAGTCGTCGCGTACGCTCAAACCAAAATAAACGACTAAATCGCGAAAAAGCCGACGTCCAATGGGATGAAGCGCTTCTTGAATCAGCCCGTGAGGGTCTGGTAATTACCCGTTTTGGTCAACATGCTGATGTCGAAGACCCTCAAACTGGGGTGATTCACCGCTGTAACCTACGCCGAAGCATCCAGAGCTTAGTCTCTGGTGATCGCGTGGTATGGCGTCCAGGTGTTGAGACATTACATGGAATTTCAGGTGTCGTTGAAGCCGTTCACGAACGTAAATCAGTACTGACTCGTCCTGATTACTATGATGGTGTCAAAGCTGTTGCTGCGAATGTTAACCGAATCATCATCGTTTCTGCGATTTTACCTGAGCTGTCACTCAATATAATCGATCGCTACTTGATTGCAGCCGAGACTGTCGGCATCGAACCTCTTATCGTATTGAATAAAGTTGATTTATTAGAGCCAGATGTTCGCAAACAAGTGGAAAAGACCCTTTCTCTTTACCAGAAAGTCGGCTACGAGCTACGCTATGTAAGCTCTGAAACCGGTGAAGGTATGGAAGAATTAAAAGATGACCTTAAAGACCGAGTAAATATCTTTGCGGGTCAATCTGGTGTGGGTAAATCGAGTATGATTAATACCCTTATGCCAGAGGTGGAAGCCGAAATCGGGGATGTTTCTGCAAACTCAGGCTTAGGGCAACACACCACGACGGCTGCCCGCCTTTACCATTTTGAACATGGTGGTGATCTCATTGATTCACCAGGAGTTCGTGAATTTGGTTTATGGCATCTAGAGCCAGAGCAGGTCACTAAGGCGTTTGTTGAATTCCGAGAATATTTAGGTGGCTGTAAGTTCCGTGACTGTAAGCACGGTAACGATCCGGGTTGTTTGATCCGTGAAGCTGTTGACGCTGGAAAAATCAGCCGTGAACGCTTTAAGAGCTACCATAAAATCATCGACAGCATGTCTGAGAATGTCGCTAACCGCCAATTCTCACGTAATAAGCCTGATTAATTCAGCACCTCAACTCCCCGATTTATCGGGGGGTTGCCTTATCATAACCCGCAATAGCAGAGCACTGACTTTCCTCACTAATTCAGGTATTATGCCTGATTCGAGTTGCTTAAATATCAAACTAAATACCGTCTAAGCGGCAATGTTTGTTGTTACCTACACAGCGCGTGTTTAGTTTAATATTGAGCAACTAATTCATTGATCGACTAACAGCTTCTGGAAAAAGACACCGTGAACGATAATTTCAAAATTGGCTTGCAGTACTGCGCGCCTAAACAAACTCTGACCCAGCTAGCAGGGAAACTTGCCTCAATGAAAGCGGGCAAACTCACCACCGCTGTTATCCGTTGGTTCATTCGCCGCTATGGCATTGATATGACACTCGCACATAACCCAGATCCTGCGGCTTATGCGACATTCAATGACTTTTTTGTTCGAGAGCTCAAAGATGGCGCTCGCCCAATCAATGATGAAGCACATATTATCAGTCACCCTGCTGATGCTTGTGTTAGTCAACTTGGCCCCATCACAGAAGGTCAGCTGATCCAAGCAAAGGGCCACACCTATGAAGCCGCTGAGCTATTAGGTGGTGACGCAGAGTTGGCAGCCGAGTTTCAAGACGGCCATTTTGCTACCCTGTACCTATCGCCAAAAGATTACCACCGTGTGCACATGCCATGCGATGGTACGCTACGTAAAATGATCTATGTGCCCGGCGAACTGTTCTCAGTTAATCCGCTAACCGCACAAAATGTACCGAACTTATTTGCCCGTAACGAACGTGTCGTTTGCATCTTCGATACTGAATTCGGCCCCGTCGCACAAGTACTGGTTGGCGCAACCATTGTCGGTAGTATTGAAACAGTATGGGCCGGTACCATTACGCCACCGCGTAGCCCTCGCGTTCACAACTGGGATTACCCAGCAGAAGGTGAGCAAGCGATTAAGCTAAAGAAAGGTGATGAAATGGGTCGCTTCAAACTGGGCTCTACTGTCATAAATTTGTTCCCGCAAAACGCAATTCGTTTCGTCGATGGGATGGAGCCAGGTCAGCCGACACTAATGGGATCTGCCTACGCTGAATTAACGGCTGTAGCACAACCAGAAGTGTAATGAGTTAACACTTTTTAACAAAAGGGGTGCATAGCACCCCTTTTTTTATGCAAAAAATTGACCATATCGAGGAATTTTTACCCACCTCAATAGTATGCTGTTTTACAGTCAATTACCCAAGCAAACCAACATACTATGAAAAAAATACATCTATCTCAGCTAATTAAGCTGTTGATTGCCTTCGGGATCCCGCTTGGGATACTGATGCTGCCAATCGACCTCATTCCTATCGACAACCTAACCCTGATCCAACATCGTCTCTTAGCTATTTTCGCCCTCGCAGCACTACTCTGGGTACTCGAGCCCGTACCAGTATTTGCAACTTCAATCCTGATTATTACCTCACAGTTAATTATGATCTCCGACAGCGGTCTGCATGCCTTTCGGGCACCACCTGCGGGTCATGAAATGGGAGAAGTGCTCAAATATACTGATATCCTCGGTTCCTTTTCATCGCCTATCATCATCTTGTTCATGGGGGGCTTTGCCCTTGCGATCTCTGCCTCCAAATATGAACTAGACAACAACTTGGCGCGGGTACTACTCAAACCGTTTGGCACCCAGCCTAAGTTCATTATGCTCGGGCTTATGCTGATCACAGCCGTGTTTTCAATGTTTATGTCGAACACTGCCACCACCGTGATGATGCTAGCACTACTCGCACCTATCGTTGCCTCTGTACCCAAAGGTGATATAGGGATCAAAGCATTAGTACTGTGTATTCCGATTGCAGCCAATACGGGTGGTATCGCAACACCCATTGGTACTCCACCGAATGCCATCGCACTCCAATACCTTACCGGCGAGCACAGTATCAGCTTCCTAGGCTGGATGATGATTGGTCTGCCGTTTGTGATCTTTCAATTGGCTTTTGCCTGGTGGTTGCTGCAAAAAATGTTTCCATCAACACAGAGCCATATGCACCTAAAGCTTGAAGGGCAATTCCAAAAAAGTTGGCAAGCCATTGTGGTCTATATCACCTTCGCCCTGACCATCTTGATGTGGATGACCAGTTCGCTCCATGGAATGAATGTCTATGTGGTGTCCATTATTCCGCTGGCCGTCTTCACCCTGACCGGGATCATGGGTAAAGAAGAGATCAAACTGATTAACTGGGAGGTGTTATGGTTGGTTGCTGGTGGTATCGCCATTGGCCTCGCGTTAGATAAAACAGGGCTTGCCGCCGCTCTAGCACATGCGGTGGACTATGACGCTTTATCACCCGTCGCAGTAGTGCTCACTCTATCTATCATCTGTTGGCTAATGGCAAACTTCATGTCCAACACTGCCACCGCCAACCTATTGATACCTATCGCAGCAGCGGTAGCGGCATCCATGGAGAGTCTGGTATCGATGGGTGGATTGCAAGGCGTGCTCGTGGTCGTCGCGTTCTCGGCGTCTCTCGGTATGATTTTACCAGTATCAACCCCACCAAACTCTTTGGCCTATTCCACAGGGCTAATTGAAAGCAAAGACATGGCAAAAACAGGACTTATTCTAGGCTTAGTCGGCCTTGCTGTCGTGTACACCGCTATGCTGATACTGACCTAACCTTAACGATCCATAACGACTGAAGGCTGCCTTAGCAGCCTTCATCACTTTTTCGCAATTGTCACTTTCTGTGAGCATAATTTTGTTACTCACCTCACGGAAATATTCACTAAATACCCCGATTATTACTCACTTTTTTCTTTCTTTTTCCAGCAACACTCATAACAACATAATAGCCGCAGGCATAACCAACTCACGATACCAACATATTGGTAGCCAAGAGAGATACTATGAAACTCACGATCAAACTAAAAATACAGATCGCCATAGCAGTGATCATTGCTTCCGTCAGTGCTGTTCAAGCATGGATATCCGTCACCCAATTAACCCAAGAAACAACCTCTTCCGTCACTAATCAGATGCGAGATAACAGCCATGCCACCAGTCGCTACATTACAGATTGGTTAGCCACTCGCGGTAACATGATGCTGGCCAATGAGCCGTTGATTGCGACACAAGACAATATTGATCGTGAGCTGCTGCTAACGAAACGGGCAGGGAATTTTCTGTCGGTATACGCAGGCTTCTCTGATGGATCGATAGCCTATGGTGATAAAACTGAAGACTGGCCTACAGGGTATGACCCACGTACTCGCCCTTGGTATCAAGATGCCACAAGCCAGAATCGTTTGATCATTACTGAGCCCTATCAAGATTTCGATGGCAGCATGGTCATCAGCGTTGCTAAAGCTTTTCAAGGGCAGCACAGTGGCGTGCTGGCTGCAGATTTAACCATTACCGATATTATTGATCAGGTACTCAACCTCAAACTCGACCATGATGGCTTCGCCTTTTTAGTTGATGGCAATAACAATATCGTCGCATACCGTGATGAATCACTCAGTCAGCAGCCCCTTACTCAACTCGATAACGAGCTGACCCCCAGCTTCATGAAGCAGCTTGAATCTGAGCAAACGATGCAGACTATTGCCCTTGAAAGCCAAGGCCGTGACATGCTGATCTTCGCTGTACCGATTGCAGGAACAGACTGGACTCTAGCCGTAATGGAAGATAAAGCATTAGCCTTCGCTTCAATTGGCGAGCAAATAACATTCATCGCGATTACGTCTGTCGTGCTTTATCTCATCATTGCTGTTATCGCGACACTGATCATCAATAGCCTATTGCGGCCTTTGGTCAACCTAAGCCAGTCTGTTGAACAATTGGCTCAGGGCAGTGGTGATCTAACTCAGCGCATTGACATTGAGCGTATGGATGAAATTGGTGAACTCGCCGATAACATGAACCGTTTTCTCGGTCAGCTGCAAACCATGATAAAAGGCATTGTAGCTCAGTCACATACTCTGGGTGAGCGAGCGACATTATCAGCAGCACAAACGGAAATAGCCTCACAGAAGGTGGCGGAGCAACAAAATGATGTCAACCAAATTGCAACGGCCATTCATGAGATGTCTGCGACATCAACAGAGGTCGCGAACCATGCCGAGATGACCGCTACAGCAGCACAGGCTTCAACCTCTGCTTGTGAGAAAGGCCAAGCCGTAATCGGTCAAAACCGCGATGCAATAACCTCACTCGCCAATCAAGTTCAAGACGCCGCCAGTGTGATCCACGAGCTCGAAAGTAATGCCCAGAACATCAACCAGATTTTATCAACCATTCAAGGTATCGCAGAGCAAACCAACCTACTCGCACTCAATGCCGCGATAGAAGCTGCGCGTGCTGGAGAGCAAGGGCGCGGCTTTGCCGTCGTCGCCGATGAAGTACGTGTGCTGAGCCAACGTACTCATGACTCAACAGAAGAAATCCGCAGTATGATTGACACCTTGCAAAAAAATACCCATCAAGCCGTTAACAGTATGCAAGCCAGCACTGAACTAGCAGGACAAAGCGTTGGTTTTGCTGAAAATGCCAGTGATAGCCTCAATCAAATCACCCTCGCAATCACCGAAATTTCAGAAATGGCGACCCACATAGCCAGTGCCGCAGAAGAACAGCGAGCGGTCAGTGCCGATATCAGCCGCAACACCCAGGCCATTAAGGATGTGTCTGATCACCTAGCGACACAAACAGGAGAGGTCAGCCAAAGTGCCCATGACATGCGTAGCTCAGCAGAGCAAATGCGCAATGATGTTTCCCGTTTCAATGTCTAACTATTAGCTCTCTCGTATCAAGCAGCCGTATCAATTGCGGCTGCTCTCCTTTCCTTGATCGCAAAATACGGTTAACGGCCTACAGCATATTGCGTAATTAGTTGCTATCTAGGGAAAAAATACTAATCACCAGCAACTAACCATGCCCTCACTTCCAATCTAGACATACACTGAAAAGACGCTGTCGCTCGTACCTTAAGCCATAATGATTGAGGGTATTAAAGCGAAGAAAAGATCAACAATGACAACAATAAGGTGAGCCCCATGAAGAAACGAACTGTTCAAACTTTAGTGTTAGCGATGTCGACCTGTTGGGCCGTCGCCAGCCACGCCGCAGAATGGAGCTATACCGGAGAGCACGGTGCCGAGCACTGGGGAGATACGTTTGCAACCTGCGGTGAAGGCATGAATCAAACACCAATTGATGTCACCAATGCCATAAAGGCTGAACTTGTGCCATTACACATTGACTATCAGGGAAGCATTAAAGAAATCATCAATAATGGCCACACGATTCAGGCCAACATCACAGGCGACAATACATTGACCGTCGATGACGAACAATTTGAGCTTAAACAATTCCACTTTCATACCCCATCTGAAAACTACATTAACGGTAAGCAGTACCCGCTTGAAGCCCATTTCGTTCATGCCAACCAACAAGGCCAGCTTGCAGTTCTCGCCGTGATGTTTAACACCGGTCCTCGTGCCAATGACCAACTCAACATACTGCTAGAAACCATACCTAAAAAAGACACTGCCACCCAGTTAACCAGTACATTCAACCCTGCCGATCTCTTACCACGAGATCGAGAATATTATCGCTTCAACGGCTCGTTAACCACCCCGCCATGCAGTGAAGGGGTACGCTGGTTCATGATGAAAGATCATCAATCAGGCTCTGAAAAACAGGTTGGTTCACTTCACGATGTAATGGGTGACAATGCTAGACCGCTCCAGTCATTGAATGCGCGGGTTATTCTTGAATAGATGAGAGCTAGCACCCAATTACAATTGATAACCATTTGCATTTGGTGCTGGGATTGGCTATGATTTAGCCCGATTTGATAAGACGTCTTGAAATCCTAACTTGCCGTTTATCTGATAAAGCATGGAAACCAAAATACTCGCTGTTCCCCCAGCATATTGGCCATGGCCCAACATTTTTGGGTCAGCTGTTCGATGAACATTGTTATTGCTTCACCTGATAACAAAAAGCGCGGCAAATTGCCGCGCTGTTCATTGGGCATAACGTCAACCCGATCTTTGTTACGCAATTTCGATCGGGAAAGCAGTTACCTGATCAATGTGATCCAATTGCTGCGCCAGCATGATCAACCGATCAATCCCCAGAGCAACACCGGCACAATCAGGAAAGCCTGCTTTTAACGCATCAACCAAGTGCATGTCTATCGGTTGTGGAGTTAAGCCCATGTTTTTTCGCTTACTGTTATCTTGTTCAAAACGCGTTAATTGCTCATCGCCATCAGACAACTCATGAAAGCCGTTCGCTAACTCAATGCCTTTGAAATACACCTCAAAACGCTCTGCTACTCGGTTATCTGTCGGGTTAATTTGTGCTAATGCGGC
The DNA here is from genome assembly GCF_050336715.1 of Photobacterium makurazakiensis. Lineage (NCBI taxonomy): Bacteria > Pseudomonadati > Pseudomonadota > Gammaproteobacteria > Vibrionales > Vibrionaceae > Photobacterium > Photobacterium makurazakiensis. Next base: position 72,821 of record NZ_JAKJSJ010000033.1, on the reverse strand, counting down.
TTGTGAGGCAGGAAAATCATACACAAATACCGGCACCTGCTGACCAACCTTACCTTCCACCCCAACACTGAATAATAGTTGTAATAAGGTATCGCGATCGTCTTCTGGCTCAGCGATATCAGATAAGCCAAGCGTTGCCGCCGCAACTTTCAACTCTGCCATTGAGCCCTCTAAAGGACAAACCCCCAAGATATTGATAAATGCTTGCTGATAAGTCAGCCGCTCAGCCTGACCACACTGTAATACCAACTGGAGTAGTTCATCCATTTCATCCATCAAAGCATGATGATCAAACCCAGGTCGATACCATTCCAACATGGTAAATTCCGGATTATGAAAACGCCCTGATTCTTCATTACGGAAAGATTTGCAGATCTGATAAATGGCTCCACTACCCGCAGCAAGCAAGCGCTTCATATGGAACTCTGGACTCGTCATTAAATACAGTCGTTGGCCATTGGCAAATCCAGGCCCAACAAACTCAGTTTGAAAAGTATGCAAGTGAATATCTGTGACCGTGGCTTGGCTCATGGCAGGAGTATCTACTTCCATGACTTCACGCTGAGAAAAAAAGTCACGGATCATTGCGAGGGTTGCCGCTCGCTGTTTCAATTGCAAAATGCTTGCCGTCGGCTGCCAATGCATAGTCATCGCTGGAATTCACCTTCATTGAGATACGATATAGGCCGTGATTTTAGCAAAAGTCACGGATGCTCACAGTCATACCGATAAAATTCTTTGGCTGCCCATAATATGACAACTTATGAAAAATAATGATCGCCACATCGCTAAAGTTAACGCATTTCAAACACGATAAAAAAACAGAAAATTAACAAGAAACCCACAAGATAGGCATTGAAGCAACAACAACAAGAAACCAGTAGCACAATACCATTTGGTTCTTTTTTTATATTAATGACTTACAACCAAACCTCGAAACACACTGTTAATGAGCCAGAAACAATTCATACATTTTATTTCGGTTAATTAACAAGCACAAAACATTACAAATTGTGATAATTATCACAATTTTTGTAATCACCTTATACTTTTGGGCTATTTCATTAAAAAAGCTGCGTCTAAATCAAATTTTCTATCGTTATTGTTTCATAGAATGGGGGCAGGATTTCAAGGATTAGTACGCTCAGGCGTACTTTTTTAATTTTATCGTCTTACCTTCGGAGGATAACTGTGAAGACTATAACCACAGATATCGCTGTAATCGGCGCAGGTGGTGCAGGCCTACGTGCTGCTATCGCTGCTACAGAAGCAAACCCAGACTTAGAAATTGCACTTATTTCTAAAGTTTACCCAATGCGCTCTCATACCGTAGCTGCAGAGGGTGGCTCCGCTGCCGTCATCAAGGATGAGGATAGCTTAGACAACCACTTCAACGACACCGTTGGTGGTGGCGACTGGCTATGTGAACAGGACGTTGTTGAATATTTTGTAGAGAATGCGACTCGCGAAATGACCCAGCTAGAACAATGGGGTTGTCCGTGGAGCCGTAAAGACAATGGTGATGTTAACGTTCGTCGCTTCGGCGGTATGAAAGTTGAGCGTACATGGTTCGCAGCCGATAAAACTGGCTTCCACATGTTACACACGCTGTTCCAAACATCTATCAAGTACAGCCAAATCAATCGCTTTGATGAGTACTTCGTTGTTGATCTACTTGTAGAGGAAGGTGAAGTTCAAGGTCTTGTGGCTATCCACATGTCTGAAGGCGAACTGATCTGTATTAAAGCTAAATCTGTTGTGCTAGCAACAGGTGGTGCAGGCCGCGTGTACAACTGTAACACTAACGGTGGCATTGTTACTGGTGACGGTATGGCAATGGCCTTCCGCCACGGTGTTCCGCTACGTGACATGGAATTTGTTCAGTACCACCCAACCGGTCTTCCAGGCACCGGTATCCTGATGACCGAAGGTTGTCGTGGTGAAGGTGGTATCATGCTGAACAAAAATGGTTACCGCTACCTACAAGATTATGGCATGGGCCCTGAGACTCCAATCGGTCAGCCAAAGAACAAATACATGGAACTGGGTCCTCGTGACAAGGTTTCTCAAGCATTCTGGCATGAGCAGCAAAAAGGTAACACTATCCAGCACCCACTGGGTGATGTTGTACACCTTGATCTTCGCCACCTAGGTAAAGAATACCTGCACGAGCGCTTACCGTTCATCTGTGAGCTAGCAAAAGCTTACGTGAATGTTGATCCAGCAGAAGAGCCAGTGCCAATTCGCCCAACCGTACACTACACCATGGGTGGTATCGAAACTGACAAGCACAACGAAACACGCATCAAAGGCCTATACGCTGTTGGTGAATGTTCGTCTGTGGGTCTACACGGTGCAAACCGTCTAGGTTCTAACTCACTGGCTGAGCTTGTAGTATTTGGTCGCCTTGCGGGTGAAGGCGCAGCAAAACGTGCTGAAGAGTTCAAAGGCTGGAACGAAGAATCTATCACACAACAGATTCAAGCCGTTCAAGACCGCATTGATACCCTGATGACGCAAGAAGGCGACGAAAACTGGGCTGACATCCGTACTGAGATGGGTCACAGCATGGAAGCCGGTTGTGGTATCTACCGCCAAGAAGATCTGATGCAAGCGACTGTCGACAAGCTAGCGGAACTTCGTGCGCGTTACAAAAACATCAGCATCAAAGACAAAGGCAAAGTATTCAACACTGATTTGCTATACGCAATTGAAGTGGGTTACGGCCTAGAAGTTGCTGAAGCAATGGCTCACTCTGCGATTCAGCGTAAAGAGTCTCGTGGTGCACACCAACGTCTAGACGACGGTTGTACAGAGCGTGATGACGTGAACTTCCTGAAGCATACCCTTGCTTTCTTCAACGGTGATGATGCACCTCGCATTGAATACAGCGATGTCACTATCACTAAATCTCAGCCTAAAGCACGTCTATATGGTGCAGCGGCAGAAGAAGCAGCAGCGAAAGAAGCCGCTGAAGAAGCAGCGAAAAAAGAGGAGCAGGCATAATGTCAGGCAACCGTATCCAAAAAGTTGAAATTCTGCGTTATGACCCAGCAAAAGACGCAGAACCGTACTTCGAGCTATTTGAAGTACCGTTTAACGAAACCATGTCAGTTCTTGATGCGCTAGGTTACATCAAAGATAACCTAGACAAAGATCTGGCTTACCGCTGGTCTTGCCGCATGGCGATCTGTGGTTCTTGCGGCATGATGGTCAACAAGGTGCCAAAACTGGCCTGTAAGACTTTCCTACGTGATTACCCGAATGGCCTGAAGATCGAAGCACTGGCTAACTTTGCTATCGAGAAAGACCTTATTGTTGATATGACGCCGTTCATCGAGCGCCTAGAAGCAATTAAGCCTTACATCATCGGTAACGATCGTAAGCCAGAAGATGGTCCAAACAACCAAACACCTGAGCAAATGGCGAAATACAAGCAGTTTTCTAGCTGTATTAACTGTGGTCTATGCTACTCGGCTTGTCCTCAGTTTGGCCTGAACCCTGAGTTCATCGGTCCTGCTGCTCTAACCCTTGCACACCGCTACAACCTAGACAGCCGTGATAACGGTGCTGATGAGCGTATGAAGCTTATCAATGGTGAAAATGGTGCGTGGGGCTGTACATTTGTGGGTTACTGTTCTGAAGTTTGTCCGAAGAGCGTTGATCCAGCAGCAGCGGTTAACCAAGGTAAAGTGGAATCTTCGAAAGATTTCGTTATTGCCATGATCAAACCTCAGGAGGCATAAGGATGAGCAATCGTAAACCTTACGTTCGCGAAATGAAGCGCACATGGTGGAAGGATCACCCTTTCTACCGCTTCTACATGGTTCGTGAAGCAACAATTTTACCACTGATCTTTTTCACTATCTGTCTGACTTTCGGTCTAGGCAGCCTAGTAAAAGGCCCAGAAGCTTGGGCGGGTTGGTTAAACTTTATGTCTAACCCAATCGTTGTGGTATTGAACATTCTGGCTCTAGCAGGCAGCTTGTTCCACGCGCAAACTTTCTTCAGCATGATGCCTCAAGTTATGCCTATCCAGATCAAAGGTAAGAAACTGGATAAGAAAGTTGTTGTTCTGGCTCAGTGGGCTGCAGTTGCTGCAATTTCACTGTTCGTTCTAGTACTTGTTTAAGGAGAACCACGTGGTTAATCTAAATCCTAAACGTTCTGACGAGCCAGTATGGTGGGGTCTGTTTGGCGCTGGCGGTACTTGGTTTGCAATGCTAACACCAGTGACCGTACTTGTACTGGGCATCATGGTTCCACTAGGTATGCTTGATGCAGAAGCAATGAGCTACGAGCGTGTAACAGGTTTCGTGACTAGCATCATCGGTGCTCTATTCACTATCGCAACGCTTGCGCTACCAATGTGGCATGCAATGCACCGTTTACACCACGGTATGCATGACCTTAAGTTCCACACTGGCGTAGTTGGTAAAATCGCGTGTTACGCGACTGCCTTCTTAGTGTCTGCGCTGGCTGTGATTTTCGTATTCATGATCTAATCTTGATGCGAAAATAAAAAAGCACCGCAATGCGGTGCTTTTTTTATGCCTGCTAGTTCCACAGCTGAGTTATATGCTCCGTTGAACGGGATCACAGGCAACAAAAAAGGCCGCCAAGCGACCTTTTTTTATCAACATAGGGGGTGAATTACTTCACACGACCTACGTATTCGCCAGAGCGAGTATCAACCTTGACCACTTCACCAATTTGGATGAACAGTGGAACACGTACAACTGCACCTGTTACCAATGTTGCAGGCTTACCACCAGTACCCTGTGTATCGCCTTTTAGGCCAGGATCGGTTTCAGTCACTTCTAACTCTACGAAGTTTGGTGGGGTAACAACAATAGGGTTGCCATTCCACAGCGTTAACGTACAAGTGTTATTTTCTACCAGCCATTTAGCATTATCACCAACAGCTTTTACATCGGCAGCGATCTGCTCAAATGAAACGTTGTCCATGAAGTGGTAGAACTCGCCGTCGTTGTATAGGTAATCAAGCTCCATGTCGATTACGTCTGCAGCTTCAACTGACTCACCTGATTTGAAAGTCTTCTCAAGAACCTTGCCAGAAAGTAGCTTGCGGATCTTAACGCGGTTGAATGCTTGACCCTTACCAGGTTTAACAAATTCGTTTTCGATAATGACACATGGTTCATTATCTAGCATAATTTTCATTCCGCCGCGGAATTCATTGGTGCTGAAAGACGCCATTTCTATCCTCTTAACATCTTCGAGTTGTATTTAATGCCGCATATAATAACCCGAAACGCATCATCTGTTGAGCAAAACTGGCTTAATGATCTTGCTAATGCGATTTCTGATCCCTTTCTGCTCTTGAAAACCCTGAAAATCGATCCCACACCGTGGGAACAGGGTCTATCGGCTCGGGCGTTATTTGCGCTGCGTGTTCCTAAGAGCTTTGTCGAAAGAATGGAAATAGGCAACCCAAATGACCCTCTATTACGCCAAGTGCTGCCATTAGCAGAAGAGTTTGAGGTGCATGATGGCTATTCTCAGGATCCGTTAGATGAGCAAGATAACGCTATTCCTGGGCTTTTGCATAAGTATAAAAATCGCGTCTTGATGATTGTGAAGGGTGGATGCGCCGTCAATTGCCGGTATTGTTTCCGTCGCCACTTCCCCTACCAAGAGAACCAAGGTGGAAAGCGTAACTGGCAAATCGCCCTTGATTATATTGCGACTCAGCCACAGGTTAATGAAGTCATCTTATCGGGTGGTGACCCATTAATGGCGAAAGACAGTGAGCTTGAATGGCTCATCAAAGCCATAGAGACCATCCCGCACGTACAGCGCTTGCGAATCCATACCCGACTGCCTGTTGTGCTGCCCGCTCGAGTTAATAGTACGCTGTGCTACATACTGGCTCAGAGCCGCTTACAGACGGTGCTTGTCACTCACATTAACCATGCCAATGAGGTTAACGCAGAGCTCTCTGAAGCAATGAGCAAGCTGAAACAGGCTGATGTCACTCTGCTCAACCAAGGTGTGCTTTTAAAGGGCGTCAATGACTCAGTAGAGGCGCTTGTTGATTTGAGTGAAGCGCTGTTTAAAGCCGGTATTTTACCTTATTACCTGCACGTATTGGATAAAGTACAAGGCGCAGCCCACTTCATGGTCGATGATATGCAAGCTCGCCAACTAATGGCAGGGTTAATGCAGAACGTATCAGGCTACCTGGTACCTAAATTGACCCGTGAGATCGGTGGTCGTCACAGCAAAACCCCACTCGACCTTCACCTCGAATAGCGTTTCAGTCAGCTGGTGAGCAATATCGCCTCACCAGCGTACAGCTAACAAGGAAAGTAACAGCTAAAAGCAGCACAAAACAAACACCCTCTAAATAATGTCAAAAACACCACCTAACTATATGTTTTATATGAAATTAAATATCGTACAGCCTTTCAGGCTTTTCACTTGAAGAGCTACTGTAGATAAAAACCTTCATTCAACATAAAACCGAGCAGCAATCAGGCTTGATGGCAACTAAAAGCTGTACATTAAAGCTAAGTTTGAATTCAGCAGGAATTATCACTGGTAAATTACTGATTTGAAACGATATAAAAAGTGTGCAGCTTTTTTGGTTATTTCCCGAATGGAACATCATATGAAATAAGCTGCCAACCATGACTTTATGTACAGCTTATAATCACTTAAGCAACAAAAACATGCTCAAGTCCACATGTTACTACACCCCCAACCACAACCCGCGTAAGTTATTGATTATAATCAGAAAAATAATGTACAGCTTTCAGAGCTTTTTCCGCATGAAGCTTGCTATAGGTAAATTTCTTATTTAATTATCGGTGTTTAACGATAAATAAAAAAAATCACTCACCACGATAAAAAAAGATCATCGCCAATATGCTCGCTTTTTAGCCCGATGAAGCGCATAGTCGCGCTCCAAACTGCTGGCGAAGAAGGCAGCCAATCTTCTCTCTAAAGCAGCCTTAACCACTATTAACGAGAACGAGTATCGCAATGAAAATTGGCATTCTCTCCCAGAACGAAACCCTATATTCCACTCGCCGCTTACGTGAAGCCATAGAACAACGTGGCCATGAAGCGGTGATCATTAATGCACTACGCTGTTATATGAATATCAACTCGGTAAAGCCATCTATTCACTTTGAAGGCAGTGATCTTACCGGGTTTGATGCCATTATCCCGCGTATTGGAGCTGATATAACATTTTATGGCTGCTCGGTATTACGCCAATTCGAAATGATGGATGTATTTTCGGTCAATCAATCAATTGCGATCTCCCGCTCAAGAGACAAACTACGCTCGTTGCAGCTATTAAGCCGCAAAGGGGTCGGTATGCCGATCACTGGCTTTGCCAGTAAACCTGATGACGTACCCGATCTAATAAAAATGGTCGGCGGTGCACCTCTGGTGATCAAGCTCTTAGAAGGAACCCAAGGTATTGGGGTTGTATTGGCAGAAACTCAAAAAGCCGCCGAAAGTGTCATTGAAGCGTTTATGGGTCTGAAAGCCAATATAATGGTGCAGGAATATATCGAAGAAGCCGGGGGCGCTGATATTCGCTGTTTCGTTATCGGTGACAAAGTAATTGCAGCGATGAAACGCCAAGCGGCTGAAGGTGAGTTTCGCTCAAACTTACATCGTGGCGGGAGTGCGTCACTGATCAAGATCACACCAGAAGAACGTAAAACAGCCGTAGCGGCAGCAAAAGCGATGGGATTGAGTGTCGCAGGAGTCGATTTATTACGCTCTAAGCGTGGCCCACTGGTAATGGAAGTTAACTCTTCCCCTGGTCTTGAAGGCATTGAAACTGCAACCGGAAAAGATATAGCAGGCATGATTGTGGAATATATAGAAAAGCATGCCGCAAAAAAAAGCCGACGTCATTTATCACATCAATAAATGACAGCCAACACAAGGCGACATTAAACCGTTAAAAAGCAGCCTCGGCTGCTTTTTTAGTCGAATAGGAAACGTCACACTATGTGGCCTGATATAACGCCATTTACATGGCCGGCGTTGTTGCAATGCACTATCTGCGGAGCTCTTATTGGCGTAGAGCGTCAGATCAGGGGCAAGCCGGTAGGCATTCGAACGTCTAGCTTAATCATTATCGGCACCTATTGTTTTATTACTCTAGGCCAAACCGTATCTAACGATAACACTGATATTTCTCGTGTCATGTCGCAAATCATTACAGGGATAGGTTTTTTAGGTGCAGGGGTTATGATGAACCGCGATGGACAAATCCATGGTGTCACCTCAGCAGCTGTAATATGGATGCTTGCCGCCCTTGGAATCACCATTGGTTTTGATTATGGCAATACTGCTGTTGTTATGACAGGTGTCATTATCAGTATCTTATTGGGTGTCGATAAACTGGAAAACAGCCTACGGTTTCTCCGCAAAGGTGTTCACGCCCATTTAAGCGATCGCCGTCAACGTAAAAAAGGTAAACAATCACGAGCGATAAAAAGTGATGACTAGCCAGACATAAAAAACCGTATAAGGCAGCGAAAAGCTGTACAAATCATGGGGTTTGGTAGGACTCAATAATAACACATGTAAGTCATTGTTTTATTTGAGTATATATCCGTACAGCTTTTCTACCTTTTTCCCGTTAAAGCTTATAGGTAACTTTTTACTGTATAGAATATCACGGTGTACAGCCTACTCATGCAAATGCTGCTTTTTTATGATCATGCCATAACAAAAAACAACCCATGAGAAATCATCTCGTAAACCACTGATTGAATTCAATTTTATTATCGTACAGCTTTTGAGGCTTTTTATTAAAACAGCATTTGGCTAATTATATTCATATTAGTAATTAGTTCATCTCATAACGTGCAGCTTTTATCAAAAAAAGCAGCTAAAAGAAGAACAAAAGTAACATCATGACAACCCCTTAGCAGGCTCGTCGTAACTGGTTGATTTTAAATAAATAAAACCCCGTACAGCTTTTCGAGTAATTTATCAAGTAAACCACATTGTCTTTACGATGCTGATTTAGACCCGTTTACCCTATTTTTAGATAAAAAAAAGCCGACAGTATTCACTGTCGGCTTTCTTGAATCGCTTAGCTGGTAAGCCGGATGATTACATCATGCCGCCCATACCACCCATACCACCCATGCCGCCCATATCAGGCATTGCAGGTGCATCTTTTTGTGGTTGGTCAGTAATCATAGCTTCTGTTGTGATCATTAGACCCGCTACAGATGCTGCGAACTGAAGTGCTGAACGCGTTACTTTCGTAGGGTCAAGAATACCCATTTCAATCATATCGCCGTATTCACCCGTTGCTGCATTGTAGCCGTAGTTGCCTTCACCAGCGCGTACGTTGTTCGCAACAACTGATTCTTCATCACCTGCATTTTTAGTGATTTGACGAATCGGTGCTTCCATTGCGCGAAGGGCTACACGGATACCTACGTTTTGCTCTTCGTTGTCGCCTGTAAGGCCAGCAACTTTTGACGCAGCGCGGATTAGTGCAACACCACCACCAGCAACCACACCTTCTTCTACCGCTGCACGTGTTGCGTGTAGGGCATCTTCAACGCGGTCTTTTTTCTCTTTCATTTCAACTTCAGTCGCTGCGCCAACTTTGATCACTGCAACACCGCCTGCTAATTTAGCAACACGCTCTTGAAGTTTTTCTTTGTCGTAGTCAGAAGTTGCATCTTCAATTTGCTGACGAATTTGAGCAACGCGACCCGAAATCATCGTTTCTTCACCAGAACCATCGATGATAGTCGTGTTTTCTTTAGTGATAGAAATACGCTTCGCTTGACCAAGATCTTCTAGCTGAACTTTTTCTAGCTCTAGACCGATCTCTTCAGAGATAACCGTACCAGCAGTCAGTACCGCGATATCTTGTAGCATTGCTTTGCGGCGGTCACCGAAACCTGGTGCTTTAACAGCAGCAACTTTCACGATACCACGCATGTTATTCACAACTAGCGTTGCTAGTGCTTCACCTTCTACGTCTTCTGCAATGATAAGCAGTGGACGAGATGCTTTCGCTACGCCTTCAAGAGCAGGAAGTAATTCACGGATGTTTGATACTTTCTTGTCTACAAGAAGAATAAATGGGCTTTCTAGATCAACAGAACCAGCTTCTTGATTGTTGATGAAGTAAGGAGATAGGTAACCGCGGTCGAACTGCATACCTTCAACAACGTCTAGTTCGTCTTGAAGTGCCTGACCTTCTTCAACCGTAATAACACCATCACGGCCTACTTTTTCCATCGCTTCTGCGATTAAGTTACCCACAGTTGCATCAGAGTTAGCTGAAATAGTACCAACCTGAGCAATTGCTTTAGTGTCTGCACATGGAACAGACAGTTCTTTTAGCGATTCAACTGCAGCAACAACCGCTTTGTCGATACCACGCTTAAGATCCATTGGGTTCATGCCAGCAGCAACGGCTTTTAGGCCTTCTGCAATAATAGACTGAGCAAGAACAGTTGCTGTTGTTGTACCGTCACCCGCTGCATCATTGGCTTGTGATGCAACTTCTTTAACCATTTGTGCGCCCATGTTCTGGAATTTGTCTTCCAGTTCAATCTCACGCGCAACTGATACACCATCTTTAGTGATCGTTGGAGCACCAAATGATTTGTCTAGTACGACGTTACGACCCTTAGGGCCCAATGTTACTTTTACAGCGTCAGCTAGAACGTTAACACCTTCTAGCATTTTAATTCGAGCATCGTTACCAAACTTAACGTCTTTAGCAGCCATGTCTTTCTTCCTTTCTTAATTATTTATTTAAAGTGAACGGATTATTCAACGATTGCCATGATGTCATTTTCAGACATGATCAGGACTTCTTTACCGTCAATCTTTTCAGTTTTAGTGCCGTAGCCTTCTGCAAAGATCACAGTATCACCAACTTTAACGTCCAACGGTTGAACCGTGCCGTTTTCTAGAATGCGACCGTTACCTACTGCTAGTACTTTACCGCGAGTAGATTTTTCAGCTGCAGAACCAGTTAGAACAATGCCACCAGCAGATTTAGATTCAACTTCTTGGCGTTCAACGATAACTCGGTCATGTAAAGGACGAATGTTCATCGGTCGTCTCTCCTGATTTTGGTAATATCCATAGGATTAATAAAGTAGAGGAAGATGAGTCCCTTACTTTTTCTGATACATAAACATGTTGGGTCTTTTTTTGAGAACCCAAGCCCTAAGCGCTGTTTTTTTCAAAATTATCTGAGAGATTTTTTGCCCGATCACATTCTTTGCATTAGGGTAGGCAGGCATTTCTTTCCCGAGAGCACTATGGCAACCAATAAAACGCCGGATAAACACGGGTTGTTATCTGACCCTATCCCAGATGTACTCAGACGCCTAACCGTACCTATGGTGTTCGGGATGGTGGCGATCTTGATGTTTAATCTGGTTGATACCTTCTTTATTTCATTACTCGGTACTGATGCATTAGCAGCTGTAAGCTTTACCTTCCCAATTACTTTTGCCATCAATTGCATCACCATGGGGATCAGTGTTGGTATCTCAACCAGTATTGGTCGCCAACTAGGAAAAGGGACACCTCACCTCGCTGCTCGTTTAGCCACTCATGGCTTACTGTTAGCGGTAATAATGATGCTACTGGCTTCTGTCATTGGCCTTGTTACGATCTACCCGCTATTTGCATTAATAGGGGCAGAGCCCGAATTGCTGCCAATCATTCATGACTACATGTCTATTTGGTATCTCGCCATCCCACTGCTGGTTATCCCTATGGCGGGTAACAGTGCAATTCGCGCGACGGGCGATACCAAAACCCCCGCCAAGATCATGATGCTGGCAGGGGCGATCAACGGCGTGCTTGATCCTTTATTGATCTTTGGTGTTGGTCCATTCCCCGAACTAGGTGTAAAAGGGGCTGCGATTGCAAGTGGGATCAGCTGGGCATTTGCGCTAATTTATTCACTGTATATTTTGATCCACCGAGAGAAAATGGTCGCCAAACCACAGTGGTCAGCCATTTTCAAAGACTGGGGGCAAATATTACAAATCGGTACCCCCGCAGGCCTTTCTAATGCCCTAACCCCGCTGTCTGGGGCAGTATTGATGACATTGTTAGCCGCGCAAGGCACCGCTTCGGTTGCAGCCTATGGCGCAGCCATGCGTATTGAATCCATTTTAATCATCGTGATGATGGCACTAGGTTCGGCCTTGATGCCCTTTATGGCACAAAATTTAGGCGCCAATAAACCACAGCGTGCTTTTTCCGCTCTGTTTACTGCCATGCGATTTGCAATCGTCTTTCAGCTTTTGATCTTTATTATGATGGTGCCATTGAGCTGGCCACTGTCATCGCTATTTAGCCAAGACCAAGCCGTACAGGCACAGCTTTGGCACTATTTAATAGTTGTACCAATTAGTTACGGGCTACAAGCGGTATGTATGCTTTTGATCAGCGCACTTAACGCCATGCACCGTTCGCTACAAGCGCTGTTCTGGAATTTGTTCCGATTATTTGGCTTGCTGCTGCCAGCCGCATGGCTGGGCCGTGAACTATACGGTACAGAAGGACTATTTATCGGCATTGCCATTGCTAACATTATCAGTGGCTTCGGTGCTTATCTTTATGCACTAAAACTTCGTCGTCGCATGCAACTTGAAGCCTGGGCCTCGTCCTAGAGCCTAATTTCAAGGTTCAAAGTTCAAGTCGCCATTTCCCATATGAATAGCGTTAACAAAAAAGACAGCCTTGGCTGTCTTTTTTTGGTTTTTACACTTGGTCGCTGCTACGTCATGTTATTAACGTAAACGTGGCGTATCATCGTCGTCTTTTTGCTTATCTTTACGCTCAAACTCACCATCAAATACATCGCCACTCTGATCCTGATCGCGTGATGCCTTATTAAATGGATCAGCATCATGTTGGCCAAATGGGCTTTGACCATCAAAGCCTTGCCCACCACCGAAGCCAGCACTAAATCCAGACCCCGACGCCATACCCTGCACTTTTACACGGCTCATTAGTTGTTTGGCTAACATCGCACGCGGCGCAGGAAGCAACACCATCATACCCAATGCATCCGTCATAAAACCCGGCGTAAGTAATAGCACACCCGATACGGCTAACATTACCCCCTCAACAATCTGCTGAGCAGGTAACTCACCTTGCTGTAAGCGATTTTGCACCGACATTAATGTTGCAATCCCCTGACTACGCACTAAAGACGCACCCACAATAGCGGTTAACAGCACTAAGCCTATTGTCGGCCACATACCAAGAAAGCCGCCCACCTGTACAAACAAGGCTATTTCGACAATTGGTACGACAATAAAAAGAAACAATAGAATAGGAAACACGGCTTACCTCTTAATGGTTGGCTGTCTTGCAGGGTTGTAGTGTGGCACATAATGCGCATCTCACATGATTCCCCTACGCTTATAACAAATATTGGGAGCAATCAGACATTTTTCAACTCTGTAACGAGAGGATTAATTGCAACTATTTATTACAATACACTTGTTGTTGATATAAAACATAACTGTCACATCTTGTCATAATTGGTCATTTATCCTCATAAATCATGAGGGGATTGTTAACAGTATTTGTGATTAAGATCGCATTATTGTGCAAATGTTTTCACTCCAATTAAAAAAGTGATCTGGGTTATGTTTTTACCCCTAAAGGGGAGTATTATCGGCTTCAGACAAAAGGTGTCAGGTACGATCATCTAGCCAAACTCTCTGCAGAATGGACTTCTGATTAACAAGATTGGCTCAACATTCGAATTTATTTAGCAGATTCCACTAAGGCTACGCCATGTCTCAGATGATTGATTTAGAAAAAAATGAAGCAATTCTAAACGTTGCAACCCGTATCGAAGAAGATTTACTTGGTGAACGTCACATCCCTGCTGACGCTTACTGGGGTGTTCACACACTTCGCGCTGTTGAAAATTTCAACATTTCTAAAACGACAATTTCTGATGTTCCAGAATTTGTTCGTGGTATGGTTTTCACCAAAAAAGCAGCAGCAATGGCTAACAAAGAGTTGGGTGCTATTCCTTCTGATGTTGGTGAATACATTATTAAAGCGTGTGACCTGATCCTAGAAACAGGTAAATGTATGGACCAGTTCCCTTCTGATGTTTATCAGGGCGGTGCAGGTACTTCTGTTAATATGAACACCAACGAAGTTGTTGCTAACCTTGCTCTTGAGCTTATGGGCAAAGAGAAAGGCGAGTACGACATCGTTAACCCTAACGACCACGTTAACAAATCTCAATCGACTAACTGTGCATACCCTACCGGTTTCCGTGTAGCAGTATACAACAGCATCATGACACTGCTTGAAGCACTTAGTTACCTAAAAGGTGCTTTCGATGCAAAAGATCAAGAGTTTGCTGAAGTTCTTAAAATGGGCCGTACCCAGCTTCAAGATGCAGTGCCTATGACTGTCGGTCAGGAATTCCACGCTTTTGGTATTCTGATCAAAGAAGAAATCAAGAACCTTCAGTACACCGCACAACTTCTTCTTGAAGTTAACCTAGGTGCAACGGCGATTGGTACAGGTCTAAACGCAGCAACTGGTTACCAAGAGCTTGCCGTTCAGCGTCTAGCTGAAGTAACAGGTCTACCTTGTGTTCCTGCTGAAGATCTTATCGAAGCAACGTCTGACTGTGGTGCTTACGTAATGCTACACAGCGCACTTAAGCGTACTGCGGTTAAGCTTTCTAAGATCTGTAACGACCTACGTCTTCTATCTTCAGGTCCTCGCGCTGGTCTTAACGAGCTAAACCTTCCTGAGATGCAGGCTGGTTCTTCAATCATGCCGGCTAAAGTAAACCCAGTTATTCCAGAAGTAGTTAACCAGGTTTGCTTCAAGGTTATTGGTAACGACACTACGGTTACATTCGCAGCAGAAGCTGGTCAGCTTCAGCTAAACGTAATGGAGCCTGTGATCGGCCAAGCAGTATTCGAGTCTATCGACCTACTGAAAAACGCATGTATCAACCTACGTGACAAGTGCATCGACGGTATCACTGTAAACAAAGAAGTATGTGAGTACTTCGTGTTTAACTCTATCGGTATCGTTACTTACCTAAACCCATTCATTGGCCACCACGAAGGTGACATTGTTGGTAAGATTTGTGCTGAAACAGGTAAGAGTGTGCGTGAAGTTGTTCTAGAGCGCGGCCTTCTAACGGAAGAGCAACTAGACGACATCTTCTCTGTGCAGAACCTAATGCACCCAGAATACAAAGCTAAGCGTTACAACTAATAAAGTAACCGCGATACAGCTCGGCGGATGTTCAGGATGAAGATCCGCCAATTTTTGCTACAGATTCCCCCCCCTTTTTTTATTTTTTAACTTTAAGACAGGACAATCATATGATTGGTGTAGAGCTATTTGTGGTTCTCGCGTTCATTTATTTGGGCGCACGTATTGGTGGTATTGGTATTGGTCTCGCGGGTGGTGCCGGCGTTATCGTACTTTCTTTGGTATTAGGCATGCCTACTAGCCAAAGCTATATCCCGATTGATGTAATTCTTATTATCATGTCTGTGATCACTGCAATCGCTGCAATGCAAGTTGCTGGTGGTATGGACTGGCTAGTTGAACTGGCTGAAAACTTCCTGCGTAAAAACCCTAAGCGTATTACTTTCTACGCACCTATCGTGACATACCTAATGACACTGATGGCAGGTACCGGCCACACTGCATTCTCAACACTGCCGGTTATTGCAGAAGTAGCGAAAGAGCAAGGCATTCGCCCTTCTCGTCCGCTGTCTATTGCGGTTGTCGCTTCTCAGATTGCGATCACAGCATCGCCAATTTCAGCCGCGGTTGTTTTCTTCTCTGGTATTCTGGAGCCACTAGGTGTCGGCTACCTAACGCTACTAGCAATCTGTATTCCAACTACATTCCTTGCTTGTATGGTTGGTGCATTTGTCGCGAACTTCCTAGGTTGTGAGCTGAAAGACGATCCTGTGTATCAAGAGCGTCTAGAAAAAGGCCTTATTAAGCTTAAAGGTTCTGGCAAGCGCGAAATTCTTCCAACTGCGAAACCTGCTACTTTCATCTTCCTTGGCGCTATCGGCTTTGTTGTTTTATACGCAGCAGCAATCTCTGGCTCAGTAGGCCTGATTGAAAACCCTGCGCTTGGTCGTAACGAAGCAATCATGACAGTAATGCTAGCAGCAGCAGCGGCTATTGTTACTTTCACAAAAATCGATGCATCTAAAATTGCAGCGGCGCCAACCTTCCGCTCAGGTATGACAGCATGTATCTGTGTACTGGGTGTAGCATGGCTTGGTTCTACGTTCGTTAACGCACACGTTGATGGCATCAAAGAAGTGGCAGGCTCACTACTAAGTGACTACCCATGGATGCTAGCACTGGTACTGTTCTTTGCTTCTATGCTGCTGTACTCACAAGGCGCGACTACAACTGCACTAATGCCAGCGGCATTGGCTATCGGTGTGGCTCCACTAACTGCAATTGCTTCTTTCGCAGCAGTAAGTGCGCTATTCGTACTACCAACTTACCCAACGCTACTTGCGGCAGTAGAAATGGATGACACTGGTTCAACCCGTATCGGTAACCTTGTCTTCAACCACCCATTCTTTATCCCAGGTGTGGTGACTATCAGTACTTCTGTAGCACTAGGCTTCGTATTCGGTGGCATCATCCTGTAATTTCGATTTAGGATTAACCATCATAGAGGCTGCCTTCGGGCAGCCTTTTTTACACTCTACAAACAATACCTTACCTCTAATTATCCCCTTAACTCCCCCTTAGCTGTGCACTAAGGTGTCACCACAACCATAAGCTGCAGGGATAAAATCTAGATGCGGAGATGTCGATAAGTGGCTAAAAATAGAGCGTAAGGCAGGCGTCAATTCTATGCGGCGATGAGCCAGATATTAAGTCAATTTAACGGGACTGGTATCATTGTTGATATGATAAATAAGGCTTTGATCGGACAACGGGAATATACAGAAGAGCAATGATCAAGATTGTGAGACGTGAAACATCTTTGCAGGTTACTAACGGTTCAGGAAATAGAGCAATAAGAAGCGTAAAATGAAGTGTTAATTTAATGTCTCCGCCCCATCCTAGGGCGAAGACTATGAACAACTACGGATTCCAACGTACTTGTTCTAACCGATTTCAGCGTCAATCCCGACGATGAATCCGGTATCATGTCTCTTTTGCTACAGAGCAGGCAAGACAGGAAAGCCTGCCCGTTAATAATAGTAATTGAGCCCGCTTGGCGATAGAGGTAAAAGCGTTATGCAGCGATGCAAAAATGGTATGAAGTTAGACGACCTACGCACCCTGATTGCAATAGCCCAACAAGGAAGTTTCAGAGCAGCAGCCAGTGCACTAGATATTCCACCCGCGACGCTCAGCCGCCGTCTTCAACGACTCGAAGATACGCTTGGTAGCCAGCTGGTGATAAGAGACAGCCGTAATGTCTCACTCACCCCATTAGGGGTCAGCTATTTCGAACGATGCCAGCCATTACTTGAAGAGCTTGAAACTGCCACTGATGAGCTTCTAGATAGCAGCCACAACAGTCCCCGGGGTGCATTGCGTGTCTCGGCACCTGTCGGCTTGTTGACCCATCAACTCATGCCACTGTTTAACCAATTCTTGGCGATGCATCCAGATGTCACCTTGTCGCTGACTCATCTGTCGAACCAACATCACGACTATAGCCCTGAGCAATATGACGTGGTCTTTCGTGTCGGCCAGCAACCAGATTCCAGCTTCGCTGCCGCCAAGATAGGCGAGTCGCAACGTATTCTCGTTGCCAGCCCATACTACCTAGCGAATAATGGTACCCCACAACATCCTGACGACATCAACCAGCATGCTCGCCTTGCCAGTGTACCGGAGTTTGAGTGGGCGCTTACTAACAACAGTGAAACGGTGTGGTTGAACTCACCGGTAAAAATGGCAATCGCGGATCTAAACAGTATCAAACAAGCTGCCATTAACAGCCTTGGTATTGCCTGCCTACCCAACTATGTGGTTGCTGATGCGATTCAAGCAGGCCAGCTCTGTACAATGATGGACAGCTGGTATTCCCCACCACGCCCTATTTATATGCTGTATCAGCGTCTCGGGTATATCCCTGCCCACATTCGCCAATTTACTGACTTCATGCGCGATGCTCTGGCTGGTGAAACAAAAACCTAAGCAAATGAAACCAAACGCTGATTAACACGGTCTGAGAGAGTATAGTTAAAATAAGTTAATCAAAGACTCAGCCAAATCAGATGACATTATTACAACGATATCGCGGTATACCGCGTCGCTTTTTTGCCGTATTTGCGCTTCTCGGGCTGCTGCTCACCAGCCTGCCAACATTGGCTTTTAACATTCCGGGGTTGTCTAGCAACCAGAACCAGTTTGTGCCTGTTGATCAAGCATTCATATTCAACTTCAGCCAACAAGGCGATCGGGTCTATCTCGATTGGCAAATCAAACCAGACTACTACCTCTATCAGCATCAGTTGTCTGTCACCTCAGACAATGCCGAGTTAGGCAATATCAATATCCCTGCTGGTCAGCCCTACCAAGATGAATTTTTTGGTGAGGTTAATATCTATACCGAGCCGATCACACTAAGCGTGCCTGTGCTCAATGCTGCCAGCAGTGACACCCTTACTGTGCGATATCAAGGCTGTGCCAAAGCCGGGTTTTGCTACCCGCCAGAGATCAGGGTTGTTCCTCTCAACGCTGTCACAGCAGGCGCAGACTCTCCGCCAAAAACCACGTTATCGTCTGGTAATTCAACAGCTCCTACAGTAGTAAGCACTAACACCACTAATGTCGCAGTCGCGTCAACGGAGCCGACATCACAGCAAGACAAGCTTGCCGGTGACTTAGCCGATCAGTGGTGGACCCCGCTTGTTTTCCTCGCACTAGGGATCGGCTTGGCGTTTACCCCTTGTGTACTGCCGATGTACCCGATATTAAGTGGCATCGTGCTAGGTAACGGTCAACAAAGCCACGGTCGTACTTTTCGCCTTGCCTTTACCTATGTGCAAGGCATGGCTCTGACTTATACCTTACTGGGGTTAGTGGTTGCTTCGGCTGGCATGCAATTCCAAGCCGCATTGCAACACCCCTATATTCTGGTTGGCTTAAGTGTACTGTTTGTGGTGCTAGCCCTGTCGATGTTCGGTGCCTATACCATACAACTGCCTAGTAGCATGCAAACTTGGCTCAATAGCTTGAGCAACAAACAGCAAGGTGGTCATACTGGCGGGGTATTCGCCATGGGAGCGATATCAGGCCTGGTTTGCTCACCTTGTACCACCGCCCCACTTTCGGGTGCGCTGATCTACGTGGCCCAAAGTGGCGATTTACTAACAGGCGCCGTCGCACTGTATGCACTGGCCATCGGGATGGGGATCCCACTTATCCTTGCCGCAATGTTCGGCAATAAGTTGCTACCCAAAGCCGGTAACTGGATGACCCACGTAAAAGTGTTCTTTGGCTTTGTTCTACTTGCCGTGCCACTATTTTTACTCGAGCGCATTTTGCCCACTCATCTGATGCCATACCTTTGGGCTGTGTTAGGTATTACGGCGTTTGGCTGGCTATATCATGTTAAGAACACATTAACGGTTTCATGGCGCAGCAGCATGCTCGCAGTTATTGCCATTGTCGGCCTATTTATTTCCGCTCAGCCTCTTTATCCATTAGTGATGGGGGTTAATAGTTCGAATGCGGTATCAGCGAACTCAACGCCAGCGCTCGCGGTTGAGTTTGAACGTGTTAGCAGTATTGATGATCTTGATCTCGCATTAGCTGAAGCCAAAGCGAAAGGTATGCCGGTTATGCTCGACTTTTATGCTGACTGGTGCGTCGCCTGTAAAGAATTTGAGAAGTATACTTTCCATGACCCAGAAGTTGCTAAGCAACTACAGCCCTTTGTTTTACTGCAAGCAGATGTTACCAAAAGCACCCCAACAGACATTGCGTTATTGCAACAAATGAATGTACTCGGCCTACCCACGATTGATTTCTGGGACAAACAAGGTAATCGCCTTGAAAGTGCAAGACTGACGGGCTTTATGAAAGCAAAACCGTTCCTTTCTCACCTTGAAGGCCACCAGCTCGCAAAGTAAGTAAATAAAACCAGCTATAAGATAGAAAAAAGCGCCAAAGTGGCGCTTTTTTTGTGTTTTTAGTATCTTTAGATCATAGCAATAATGCCACCACCTACCCCTTTCATACTCTAGTGGTATGGCTAACTCTTTCGCGGTTATCACCACCCACTTTAAGACAAAACAACCTCTTAATCACACTTATTGAACTAATCGCTGAATTTGTCTCGCTTAGAGCCGATCCAGCTCAGATCTTAGGTGTTAACAAATTGATCTAGGCAATATCCAATGATAGCGTAGTTAAAAACCACCAAAAGTGACTGCCATGGACGCTCAGTACACTATCGTTATTGCCGATGATCATCCGCTATTTCGCAATGCCCTATTTCAATCAGTGCATATGGCAATAAGCGGCGCGAATTTACTGGAAGCCGATTCGCTCGACAGCCTACTCTCCCTGCTCGATAAAGAGCCAGATGTTGACTTGTTACTCCTCGACCTCAAAATGCCAGGAGCCAATGGCATGTCGGGATTGATCCAGCTCCGTAATCAACACCCCGATCTTCCTGTAGTGGTGATTTCAGCCAGTGAAGAATCCAATGTAGTCCGACAAGTTAGGCGCCATGGGGCATTTGGTTTTATTCCAAAATCCAGCGATATGCGGGCACTGATTGGTTCACTCAATCAAGTGCTTGATGGCGAACCTGTATTCCCCGAAGGGCTTGGCGAAGATAACGAGGAATACAACGACCTGAATGAACGTATTGCAGCGTTAACCCCTCAGCAATATAAAGTATTGAGCATGCTCTCAGATGGCTTGCTCAACAAACAAATTGCCTACGAACTCAATGTATCGGAAGCTACCATCAAAGCGCATATGACGGCGATTTTCCGCAAACTCAATGTAAAAAACCGTACCCAGGCCGTTATTCTTTTGCAGCAAATGGATCTTACACCGTAAAGTAAAATTATTTGTATCCCGCCTTAGACCTTCGGCTAACGCAACAACTCCATAACATCAAAAGAAACCAGCAAACTTCACAGAATCGCCGTCATTACGGCGATTTTTGCGTTTTTCGCTCGACTAAAGTTGCACTGTTTCCTTTATCAATCATTGCTATCGTTGTTATGTAACATTTCATTAACACGCTTGTGACGACGTGAAAGGAGATAACAATGGCGTTCGAATCCACAGAACATGCTCAAGCCTACTGGAAGGAAAACTTGGGCATTATGGGAACACTACTCACAGTCTGGTTTGTAGTGTCTTACGGCGCTGGCATCTTATTTGTTGATGCCCTCAATACCATTCAATTTGGCGGTTTTAAGCTAGGGTTTTGGTTCGCTCAGCAAGGCTCGATTTATACCTTCGTGGCGCTGATATTTATTTACGTAGTGCGCATGAATGCGCTCGACAAAAAATACAACGTACAGGAAGACTAGAGGTTAGAACATGGATATTCAAACTTGGACGTTTATTCTCGTCGGTATTACTTTTGCAGTATATATTGGCATCGCTATCTGGGCTCGTGCTGGCTCAACCAGTGAATTTTATGTAGCGGGCGGCGGTGTACACCCTGTTGCCAACGGTATGGCAACGGCTGCTGACTGGATGTCAGCCGCATCATTTATCTCAATGGCAGGTATCATCTCATTTGTTGGTTACGACGGTGCGGTTTACCTTATGGGTTGGACTGGTGGTTATGTCCTACTGGCACTCTGTCTAGCACCTTACCTTCGAAAGTTTGGCCAATTTACCGTGCCAGATTTCATCGGTGAACGTTACTACTCTAAAACTGCACGTATGGTTGCTGTCTTCTGTGCCATCTTTGTTTCTTTTACCTATGTTGCAGGCCAAATGCGTGGTGTGGGTGTGGTATTCTCCCGCTTCCTAGAAGTCGACATTAACCTTGGTATCATCATTGGTATGGGTATTGTGTTCTTCTATGCCGTGCTTGGTGGTATGAAAGGCATCACTTATACGCAGGTCGCTCAATTCTGTGTTCTCATCTTCGCTTTCCTTGTGCCAGCAATCTTCACTTCTATCATGATGACAGGCAACCCTCTTCCACAAATTGGCATGGGTTCGACTATCTCAGGTACAGATGTTTATCTACTGGATAAATTGGACGGCTTAACGGAAGAGCTCGGTTTTACCGCCTACACCGAAGGCAATAAGAGCACCGTCGATGTATTCTTTATTTGTGCAGCACTCATGGTAGGTACAGCTGGCTTACCACACGTAATCATCCGCTTCTTCACCGTACCAAAAGTGCGTGATGCTCGTATCTCAGCAGGTTGGGCACTACTATTCATCTCATTGCTTTACACAACAGCACCAGGTGTTGCCGCCTTTGCCCGTGTAAATATGATTGAGACCATCAACGGCCCTGACATGCAAGGTGTTCCAGCCGCTGAAGCCCCAAGCTGGTACCAGAACTGGGAAAGCACAGGTCTCGTTAGCTGGGAAGACAAGAACGGCGACGGCAAGATGTTCTATTCCGGCGATGAACGTAACGAAATGACAATCAACCGCGACATTATCGTACTGGCATCGCCTGAGCTGGCGAAGTTACCAAACTGGGTTGTCGCATTGCTTGCCGCTGGTGGCCTCGCCGCAGCACTCTCGACGGCAGCAGGCTTACTACTGGTCATCTCAACATCTATCTCTCATGATTTACTGAAGAAAGGCTTCAGACCAAACATGACAGACAAACAAGAGCTATTGGCCGCACGTTTAGCTGCTATGGTCGCGATTATCGGTGCTGGTTATCTGGGTATTAACCCTCCAGGCTTCGTTGCACAGGTCGTTGCTTTTGCCTTCGGCTTAGCCGCTGCATCCTTCTTCCCAGCCATCATCCTAGGTATCTTCTACAAGAAGATGAATAAGGAAGGGGCAATCGCAGGTATGCTAACGGGTATTGCTTTCACGGCGAGCTATATTATTTACTTCAAGTTCATTAACCCAGCAGCAAGCACCCCTGAAAACTGGTGGTTTGGTATCAGCCCTGAAGGCATCGGTACTCTGGGTATGTGTCTAAACTTCGTCGTGTCAATTGTGGTAAACAAATTCACAGCTGAAGTACCAAAAGATGTACAAAACATGGTTGAGTCTATCCGTTATCCGAAAGGTGCGGGTGAAGCCCACGACCACTAATCGGTCAACCTCTGGCTAACGAGTTACTCCGTTGTTCAGAGAGATACCCATAAAAAACGGAGCATTCGCTCCGTTTTTTTATATCTACCATAACCCTTAAACTTTACTTAACTCATGCTGGTTTAGTAGCGTTCTAAGCTTTAACGGCTTAACGGGTTTACTAATAAAAACAAAACCATGACCGGTGATCATTTTCCGAGTTTCAGCGGTGCGGTCGGCACTGATCACCGCCCCTCTAAATGTATTACCAAGCCGCAAGCTACATTGCTGAAGTACCTGTAAGCCCGTTTGCTCATTGGCAAGGTGATAATCACTGAGCACAAAGTCAGGACGCCAGCCATCATCAAGTTGCTTTATTGCACCAACAACCGATTCTGCCAACCGGATCTCACACCCCCAGCGCGACAGCAAAGTTTCCATTCCTAATAAAATGTCAGGCTCATTATCAACACACAGTACCTTCAGCCCAGCGAGTGGCGCCACCTTGCATTCAACCTCTGGGCCCGTTAATACTGAAGGCCGAAGTACGCCACGCTTTACGCCTAACTCAAACACGGTACCTTGATCAGGCCAGGAGCGCAGCGATAAATGATGGTCAAGCACTCGGCTGATCCCACGGGCAATCGCTAACCCAAGACCTAAACCATGATCCAACCCGCTGCGTTCTATGCGGGTGAATTCATCAAAGATGTGCGCCTGTTTGGATTCCGGTATACCTGGGCCATTATCCCAAACTTCAATCTGTAGTTGCTCACCTTTACGCCTCACCCCCAATACCACCTTGCCCTGCGGGTTATAACGGAAAGCATTAGTCAGAAAGTTTTGTAATGCTCGGCGTAGCAGCTTGGGATCTGACACTATCACCGCATCACTGTGTACCACTTCAAACATGATTCCTTGCTGGCGAGCTAGCGCCCCAAATTCGGCCCCTAGCGTATTTAGCACTTCACTCACTTTAAAAGGGTGCACATTCACTTGTAGCTTACCCGCTTCTAATCGTGATACATCCAATAAATCACCGATCAAATCTTCAGCGGCACCTAATGCACTTTCAATGTGCTGGGCTAACTTGGCACTTTCTTCGTCTTGAGTAACTTCAGATAGGGAAGATGAGAATAGCCGGGCGGCATTTAGTGGCTGCATCAAGTCATGGCTGACCGCTGCTAAAAATCGTCCTTTAGAGTGCGCTTGCTGTTCAGCGTGCTGGGTCGCACTCACCAACTGTCGGTTAAGTTGCTCAAGCTCTCGAGTACGCTTTCTAACCCGAACTTCTAACGTTTCATTGGCCTCTTTTAATGCCTGCTCAGCATTGCGAAACTCGGTAATATCGGTGAAGCTCATGACAAAGCCCCCACCAGGCATAGGGTTACCTTGCACTTCGATAACCCGTCCATCCTGACGGATCCGCGACGAAGTATGTGCCGTACCTCGCAACAAGTGTTCAACCCGCTTAGCGACATGCGCCTCGGGATCGCCAGGGCCGCATAACCCTAACTGGGCATTATGGCGTATCACATCGGCAATGGGTCGTCCGACTTGGATCAACCCAGCTGGAAACGTAAATAGTTCAAGATAACGCTGGTTCCATGCCACCAGCCTTAACTGCTTATCAACCACTGCAATACCTTGGCTAATATGCTCTATCGCCCCTTGCAACAACCCTCGGCTGAAATCAAACAATTCAGAGGCTTCATCAACAATCGTTGCCACCTCCTCAAGCTGCATATTACGTCCTTGCAATGCTGACGTTAACACCAGCCTTGCTGACGATGCGCCAAATACCCCAGCTAATACCCGCTCGGTATGACGGATCAAACTGGCGGGTGCCTGCTGGTGCGGTTCGGTCACCTTATGCTGCTGCTCGGCATATTGACTGAACGCATACCGTACTCGCTTTCGGCCGACAAAACGGGCTGCTAACATTTCCAGCTCTGCCACTGTCACACGGGTTTGATACAGGCTTGCATCTTCAGTTTCAGGTAATGGCGCGCCAACAAAAGAAGCGGCTTGCAAGCGCTCTGTCAGGGATGATCGGGTAAGTAAGGATACACTAACATAGAGAGATATATTGACCATCATACTGAGTAGCATCCCCCAATCAACCGCCGTTAGATCATGCAAGATCGGCCACGCAGGTGGGGTGAGTAACCAAAGTAATAGGTTACTTTCTGCCGTGCCAGCCAACATATTGGTTTGCCCCATCATGGTCACAATCCAAATACTGGCCCCGCCAAGTAACCCCGCATAGACACCATTACGGTTTCCTTCTCGCCAATAAATCCCCCCCAGTAATGCCGGTGAAAATTGGGCGATTGCCGCAAAAGAAAGCAGACCAATTGCAGACAGCGAGGGAATATTACCCAGAACCTGATAAAAGCCCCAAGCCGCCAACAATAACAATAAAATAAGCGCACGGCGTATATTTAAAAGAATGCCAGAAAAGGCGTTAAAATTACGTCCAGAGACACGTAACCGACGCAGCAATAATGGTAATACCAAGTCATTCGACACCATAATCGCCAATGCAATGGTCGAGACTATCACCATACCACTGGCGGCGGATGTCCCCCCGACAAAGGCCAGTAGCGCGATGCTATCAGCACCTTGCAACAGAGGCAGGTTAATCACATAGGTATCAGCGGAAATATGAGGCAGCAGTGCTTGCCCTGCCATGGCCAATGGCACCACAAATATGCCCATTAATACCAAATATAACGGGAACACCCAGCGGGCTTTATGCAGATCCTGCGGCCTGTTATTTTCAACCACGATGGTATGGAACTGACGCGGCAAACAAATAATAGCCGCCATGGTTAACAAGGTATGGATCAACAAACTACCGGTATTAGGAAGAGCTGGTTGCAGTAACTCTTTGCTCACCACGTTAAGGTTTGGTACATCCATCAATAAGCTGACAGCAAATACCCCGACCACCAAAAATGCAGCGAGCTTAACCAAAGACTCAAACGCCACAGCCATCATCATGCCTCGATGATGCTCGGTCGTATCGATATGGCGCGTACCAAATAGCACCGTAAAAGCCGCTAACGATAGGGTAACTATCCATGCAATATCGGTTTTTTCGACCGCATTGGTGCCTTCACCAGTTTGTCCTAAACTGGGTGCGATCAACTCCAATCCCATGGTAATACCACGTAATTGCAGCGCGATATAAGGTAATATACCCACGACAGCAATCAGAGTTACCAGTACCGCTAACCCTTGAGACTTACCATAGCGTGCAGCAATAAAATCGGCAATCGAGGTAATATGCTCACGTTTTGCAATCAAGATCAGCCGAGCAAGAATACGCCAACCAAAAGTGAAGACGATAATAGGCGCAATATAGATAGGGAGAAACGACCAAATATCTCGACTTGCCTGGCCGACGGTGCCGTAAAAGGTCCAAGAGGTGCAGTATACTGCAATTGAAAGGCTGTAAATCCACGGTCGCCACCTTGCCATCCACTGTGTTTTTTTATCTCCGTACCACGCGATAAAAAACAACAGTCCAAGATAGGCCAGTGAAACCGGCACGACGATCCATCCCTGTGCCATTGTTAATCCCTAGTAAATGTTTTGTGAGCACCAGTGTAACGAAACCACTGACACTCACCAACAAGAGGGATCACACTTCTTGCTGGCTGCTCTGGGCAGCCATTCAGATATTAGTTTTCTTTTACGATACGACGGCGAGGGGCCGCTTCGATTTTCATTAATAACGCAGGTACGCCCATCAATGCCATCAACCAGAAGATATTGGCTCCCCACATGCCGTATAACCAACCACTTAATGCCGTCATTAACGCCATGAATGCACCCATTGGCAGGGCATTATACAGCGCTTGAAGGGCAACCATTTGGTTACTTGGCACATTCTGGATATAACGGATAGTCGCCAAATGTGCCGCTGCAAATGTGACGCCATGTAATGCTTGAGAAGCAAACAGCATCGGTAGGTCAACCATGCTAGCCGTGATCCCCCAGCGAACCAACACGCCGACGGCAGCTAGACGAAACATGCCACCGACACTCCAACCGGCAAATAATCGCGCGCTCAGGGCAAACACGGCAACCTCAGCCACAACACTGAAGCTCCATAGGTAGCCAATAATATCTTCGCCATAACCCACTTCCTTCCAGTAAATCGCACTAAAACTGTAATAAGCGGCATGACTACCTTGTAGCAAGGCAATTATCGACAAAAAGCGGATCACTTTAGGGTCACGTAAAATCGTCATCAGTGCTGGACGGGGTTGATCATGGCTGCCTGGTTCAGAAATAGGCCATGTTGTTGGAGCACGCATGGCAAAGACAAGCGCGACCACCAAACCTGCCGCGGCAACCCACGGGATCACCTCTGGGCTATATTTTGCAGCCAATAGACCCACCACGGTCGAACCCGCAATAAACGCAACCGACCCCCACAACCGCGTTCGACCATAGTCTAAATGCCCTTCCTTGGCATAATGATTGGCTAATGCATCTGACAGGGGCACAATCGGCCCAACCATCATGTTGTAGATCACCGTCATGGCAGCCAATGCCCACAGGCTGCCGCCACAGTAAATATAAGCAATGCAGCTAATAAGCGCAGCGGCCCCAAACCAACGTAGCGCTGGGATTAAATACTCCACTTTGTGAATGCGAGGCGTGATCACAAGATTCGCTAAACAGCGAACACCGAGCCCTAAGCCAAGTAGCAAACCAATATTAGAGGCGCTAACCTCTAAATGGGCAAACCAAAGTGCCCAAAATGGCAGATAAACACCGTAATTAAAGAAAAAACCAAACAGATATTGCGACGTCCATCCATAGGGGCTACTACGAAACATGCCTTGTCCTATTAAGCGAAGAAAATAATTGCGCCTATTATGCCTATAAGTCAGCACAGCCCCAATGAATTAATCAGCCAATACCCCTTATGACCCCTTATAACCGTCGGCAGTCAGCATTAGATCCTTTCATCTAAATATGTGGCATAGACTAAAGTCGTCTGGAGCTTTGATAATAACCAGCGGAAACTGTCATGACTCAATAACCCCCTCTATTGTACTCAGGAGAGCATCATGTCAGAGACCTTCGACACCTCGCTGCCCCCTTTTGATCGCCTGAGTCCCACTCAGCTTCAAACCCTAGTGGGATCATTGGATGTCGCTTATTTTCGTCAGGGCGATACCTTGATAGAGGCGAATTCACCATGCCATCAGTTATTTATCATCATTAAAGGCAGTGTCGAAGAAAGTGCCGCTAAAGATGATGGCGAAGTTTATGCCCACTATACCGCTGATGACATGTTTGATGTACGAGCGATGCTTGAGCCACAATTCCGCCACCGCTATACCGCACTAGAAGATACACTGTGCTATCTGCTACCCAGAGAGGTCTTCAATACGCTATACCAGAACAATGGTCAATTTGCCGCCTATTTTGAGAGTAACCTTGCTCGCCGCCAACAATTATTAGAGGAGGCGCATCGCCAACAAAATTTGGCTGAGTTTATTCTCACCAAAGTCGACGATGACAGTATTCAACCCTGCCTCACATTGCCACGAAATACCTCACTGCGAGCCGTTACCGAGCAATTACAAGACATGGGTATGGACGCTGCGCTAGTGGAAGCCGATGACGAGCACCCTTATGGCATTGTCACCCGAACGAATTTACTCCATGCCACTATGCTCGATAATCTCCCTCCCTCAACCGATGTCGGGCAAGTTGCAACCGCGCCGGTGATCAGCGTTAATAAAGGGGACTTCCTGTTCAATGCCATGCTCGCCATGACCCGCCACAAAATTAAGCGGGTGTCGGTACTCGATGAAGGTAATATCGTCGGCATGCTCGATTTAACCCAAGTTCTGAGCTTATTTTCCACCCATTCCCATGTATTAACATTGCGCATCGCTCGCGCTAACTCCATTGAAGAGCTGGCGCTGGCCGCAAGCAGCCAATCGCGATTGGTCGAAACATTATTCAATAACGGTATCCATACTCGATTTGTCATGGAGCTTATCGCGACCGTCAATGAGCAGATTATCGAAAAAGCCTTTCAGCTTATTGTGCCGCAGGTCATGCACGATCATTGCTGTTTCGTGGTCATGGGATCTGAAGGGCGGGGAGAGCAAATATTAAAAACCGATCAAGACAACGCCTTGATCCTCGACGATGGTGTTGAATGGCCCACACTCTCACAGACCATGCATGCCTTAACCGAGACCCTAAATAAACTAGGCTATCCTCTTTGCCCAGGTAATGTCATGGTCAACAATCCGAAATGGGTCAAAGATAAAAGTGAGTGGTTACACACAATTAAAGCCTTAATATCTCGGGGGAATGAAACAGATATGATGGAGTTGGCGATTCTAGCAGACAGCTACGCTGTTGCAGGTAATAGAGAATTACTGACTCCTATCAAACAGCAACTCCACCAGCAAATGATCGCGCAAGAACGCTTGCTCACCACGTTCACTCGACCGGTATTACGCTTCAGCGTACCGCTTTCACTCTTTGGCAAACTCAAAGCCAGCAAACACGGGTTAGACATCAAACAAGGTGGCATATTTCCAATTGTACATGGCTGCCGAGCGTTAGCTCTCGAACACAACATCGATCACAACAATACGTTCGAGCGCATCGAACAATTAGTCGAACATAAAGTACTCGAGCCAAGTACCGCTTCGAACCTCAATGAAGCACTCAAACTCTTCATCAAGTTACGCCTGCGCCAGCAGCTTGATCACCCATCAGGCGGCCTTCAGCAGCATATTAAAGTCGAACGCCTCAACCGTACTGATCGCGATCTTCTTCGCCATAGTCTGCATGTCGTCAAAAAATTTAAAGAGTGGCTGGGCTATCACTATCAAATTCGAGATTAAGCAATTCCCTAGGCCCTTCTTACTCATCATTTAAGGCAGAAGCCGTTATGAATATTTTACAGCGTTGGTGGTATCAGCATAAATTAAAGTACAGCCCTTACCGTCCCCTCTTTGATCGTTACAAAGGCGAAGAGCTTGTTTCGCTCGACTGCGAAACCACCAGCCTTGATCCACACAGCGCTGAATTAGTCACGATTGCAGCAACCCGTATACAGGAAAATCGGATTCTTACCAGCCAATCCATTCACCTGACACTACGCGCACCGGCGAGTTTAGATGCTGGATCCGTCACCATTCACCGCCTTCGTCATCAAGATCTCAATCAGGGCCTTAACGAAGAGCAGGCGTTAGAAAAACTCCTCGATTTCATCGGTAACCGACCGTTGGTGGGCTATCACATCCGCTATGATAAAACGATCCTCGACCGCTACTTCCGCCGCCATTACGGTTTTTCGCTGCCGAATAAAATGGTCGAAGTCAGCCACCTTTATCACGAACAATTAGAACGTCAGTTACCCAATGCTTATTTCGACTTAAGCCTTGAGGCGATCAGCCGCCACCTCGACTTACCCGTCCCTCCGCGCCATGACGCACTGCAAGATACGATTACCGCGGCAATGATTTACGTTCGGCTCAAGCACGGTGACATGCCAAGTCCATCCGTTCGGACTTGTTAAAAACAACTAGACTTGCTGTCGTTCATGTTACGAACAACAGCGTTTCATTGTGTAGTTCATGTACCAAACCCATGGTTAAGTGCAAGTTTTTGGTTGAAACTTCACTGCAACAACAACCACTTGGCTATTTTTATCGCCCTCTCATCCTAAAGTCTAATTGAGACCGACCTCGATCTATTGGAAGTTAGTACTACGCAAGCAAAATAAACCTGCATACAGAATAATCCGGTCCAGTAAGGACAAAAACGGAACATCAAGGAGAATAGGATGAGTGAAGTTCACGTGTATCCAGTAAATCAGGACATTGCCGCTAACGCACACATTACTGATGAGCAATACCGCGAGATGTATCAGCAATCAGTGGTTAACCCAGAAGGGTTCTGGCGTGAGCATGGACAAATTGTCGACTGGATCACCCCGTTTTCCAAAGTAAAGAGCACGTCTTTCGATACTGGGCATGTCAACATTAATTGGTTTGAAGACGGCGAACTTAATGTCTCAGCAAACTGCCTTGACCGCCATCTTGCAACACGAGGCGATCAACCCGCGATTATTTGGGAAGGCGATGACCCAACCGATGATGCCACACTGACCTACAACGAACTTCATGAGCAAGTTTGTAAGTTTGCCAATGCCCTTAAGAGCCAAGGCGTACGTAAGGGCGATGTTGTTTGCCTTTACATGCCGATGGTTGCTGAAGCTGCAGTCGCGATGCTGGCTTGTACCCGAATTGGTGCCGTTCACACCATCGTCTTTGGTGGTTTCTCACCAGAAGCACTCGCAGGCCGTATTATTGATTCTAACGCCAAAGTAGTGGTAACCGCTGACGAAGGCGTACGTGCTGGTCGCGCGGTGCCTCTGAAAAAGAACGTCGATGATGCCTTAGCAAACCCTGCCGTTACCAGTATTGAAAAAGTGCTGGTACTAAAGCGCACAGGTGGCAATGTTGAATGGGACAGCGAGCGTGATGTTTGGTGGCACGATGCTACCGCCGTCGCTTCAAGCCATTGTGAACCAGAAGCGATGAATGCAGAAGATCCTCTGTTTATTCTTTATACCTCAGGTTCAACCGGTAAACCTAAAGGTGTACTGCATACCACTGGTGGTTATTTGGTCTATGCGACCATGACATTCAAGCATGTTTTTGATTACCAAGAAGGTGAGGTGTACTGGTGTACTGCCGATGTGGGTTGGATCACCGGCCACAGCTACTTGGTTTACGGACCACTGGCAAACGGTGCAACCACCCTACTATTTGAAGGTGTGCCAAACTACCCATCAACGAGCCGAATGAGCGAAGTGGTGGATAAGCACCAAGTTAACATCCTATATACTGCTCCAACCGCAATCCGTGCGCTGATGGCCAAAGGTGACGAAGCCGTTGCTGGTACGAGCCGCTCATCATTACGTGTTATGGGGTCGGTTGGCGAACCTATTAACCCAGAAGCATGGGAATGGTATCACCGCACTATTGGTGATAGCCGCTGTCCAATCGTTGATACTTGGTGGCAAACAGAAACAGGAGGCATTTTAATCACGCCGCTTCCTGGCGCGACAGCATTGAAACCTGGCTCAGCAACTCGCCCATTCTTTGGTGTACAACCTGCCATCGTTGATAACATGGGTAATATTTTAGACGGAGCAACAGAAGGCAACTTAGTGATGATCGACTCTTGGCCTGGCCAGATGCGTACACTATGGGGCGATCATGAACGCTTTGAACAAACCTACTTCTCAACATTCCAAGGCATGTATTTCACTGGCGACGGTGCTCGCCGTGATGAAGATGGCTACTACTGGATCACTGGCCGTGTCGATGATGTACTGAATATATCAGGTCACCGTATGGGGACAGCCGAAATTGAGTCAGCCCTTGTCGCATTCGATAAAATTGCTGAAGCTGCTATTGTTGGTGTACCTCACGATATTAAAGGTCAGGCTATCTATGCATACATCACACTCAATGATGGTGAAATCCCAAGTGCCGAGCTGCATAAAGAAGTAAAAAATTGGGTGCGCAAAGAAATTGGCCCGATTGCGACACCAGACTTCTTACACTGGACAGAAGCATTGCCAAAAACTCGTTCAGGAAAAATTATGCGTCGAATCTTACGTAAAATTGCGACGGGCGACACTGCAACCCTAGGTGATACATCAACCCTTGCCGATCCAAGCGTGGTCGACAAACTGATAGCCGAAAAACAGAAAGTACTTTAATTAAATATTAGAGTGTTCAAAGCCGTCGTAAGACGGCTTTTTTGATCAACCGCTAAAAGTTACACTTTGGGTTTAGGTTGCTATTGTCTAACCGGCATCGCTCAAGCATGATGACTTTGCACCTTAATGAATCAAACCCGCTCCACTCTAGAGCGCTCAAAATTCGGTGCTGGCTGTTCGAAACAGCTGAAAAAAGGTCATGATGACTGCCAACCATGCCTTTAAGAATAAAAAAATATGACCGCTTTTATCCTTTCATAGTAGCTAGCCACCATACTCAAAGGCTGATTATTGTAGGGTAATTGCCAGCTCGTCACTTTTTCTGTAATCCACCACCTTCTACAGGTGTTCATATTAAAATTGGTGATTAGACCAGTATTTTGCTGCGATTTGCGGTGAATTCTCTATAATTGCTCATCAAGCATGTTTTGGCAGATAAAAACGGACCACACGGAAGCAACGCTGCAGGTTTCTGCATGTTGTTAGAGTAAAACCTCAAAAATAAGTGATATAACGTCAAGATGTCGACCGTTCAACGCATATTACTCATTAATGGCCCAAATCTAAACCTACTCGGTTTACGAGAGCCAGGACATTACGGCCAGCAGTCTCTGGCCCAAATCGTGACGCATTTAACTGCCAAAGCAACTGAACTAGGTGTGGAACTAGAACACATCCAATCAAACGCAGAACATACGCTGATCGATGCAATCCACAATGCCTATGGCAACGTTGATTTCATCATTATCAACCCGGCCGCGTTTACGCATACCAGCGTCGCGATCCGAGATGCCCTATTGGGGGTCAGCATTCCGTTTATTGAAGTGCATCTATCTAACGTCCACGCTCGTGAGCCATTCCGTCATCACTCTTATCTTTCTGATAAGGCTGTTGGTGTGATCTGTGGCTTAGGCCCTGACGGCTATGAATTCGCCCTGCAGTCTGCGGTTCGCCGCCTACAAGCAGACGCTAAATAAACATTATAAGAGAAAGATAAATGGATATTCGTAAGATCAAAAAACTGATTGAGCTAGTTGAAGAGTCTGGTATTGCTGAGCTTGAAATCTCAGAAGGTGAAGAATCAGTACGCATCAGCCGTGCCGTACCACCTGCAGCAGCACCAGTACAATATGCGCCTGCACCTGTTGCTGCACCAGCACCAGTAGCTGCACCAGCCGAAACACCAGCGGCAATGTCAGCACCTGCCGCTCCAGCAGCACCTGCTGGCCATCAGGTTCTTTCTCCAATGGTAGGTAGCTTCTACCGTGCTCCAAGCCCTGAAGCAAAAGCATTTGTAGAAGTGGGTCAGTCAGTAAATGTTGGCGATACACTATGTATCGTTGAAGCAATGAAAATGATGAACCAAATTGAGTCAGACAAGGCCGGTACCGTTGTTGCTATCCTTGCTGAAGACGGTGACGCAGTCGAGTTCGACCAGCCGCTAGTTATCATCGAGTAACCGGGGCTTTTTATGTTAGATAAATTAGTTATTGCTAACCGAGGCGAAATTGCACTGCGTATTTTACGTGCGTGTAAAGAGCTAGGTATCAAGACCGTTGCGGTACACTCTACAGCTGACCGCGATCTAAAACATGTGTTGCTTGCTGATGAGTCAATCTGTATTGGCCCAGCAAAAGGTACCGAAAGCTACCTCAACATCCCACGTATTATCAGCGCAGCTGAAATTACAGGCGCTGTTGCAATTCACCCTGGCTACGGCTTCTTATCAGAAAATGCTGATTTTGCTGAGCAGGTTGAACGTTCTGGTTTTATTTTCGTTGGCCCAAAAGCTGAAACCATCCGTATCATGGGTGATAAAGTTGCGGCTATCTCGTCGATGAAAAAAGCGGGTGTACCTTGTGTACCAGGCTCTGATGGCCCTCTTGACGACGACGAAAGCAAAAACAAAGCCTTTGCCAAGCGTATTGGCTATCCTGTGATCATCAAAGCCTCTGGTGGCGGTGGTGGTCGTGGTATGCGTGTTGTTCGTAACGAAGGCGACTTAATCGAAGCTATCGCGATGACCCGTGCCGAATCAAAAGCAGCCTTTAATAATGATATGGTTTACATGGAGAAATTCCTAGAAAACCCTCGTCATATTGAAGTCCAAGTTTTGGCTGACGGCCAAGGTGGCGCAATCCACCTAGGCGAGCGTGACTGTTCAATGCAACGTCGCCACCAAAAAGTGGTTGAAGAAGCACCAGCACCAGGCATTACTGAAGAAATGCGTAAGTACATCGGTGAGCGTTGTACACGAGCATGTATTGAAATTGGTTACCGCGGCGCAGGTACGTTTGAGTTCCTATATGAAAACGGCGAGTTCTACTTCATTGAAATGAACACCCGTATTCAAGTTGAACACCCAGTGACTGAAATGGTAACCGGTGTTGACCTGATCAAAGAGCAACTTCGTATTGCAGCAGGCCAACCGCTATCTTTCACTCAAGACGATATCAAGATCAGCGGTCACGCTGTCGAGTGTCGTATTAACGCCGAAGATCCTGAGCGATTCTTACCTTGTCCAGGTAAAATCGAGCGCTTCCATGCGGCAGGTGGTATGGGTGTTCGTTGGGAATCACACATCTACAGCGGCTATACCGTTCCACCATACTACGATTCCATGATCGGTAAACTTATCACCTTTGGTGAAAACCGTGATGTGGCTATTGTTCGTATGAAGAACGCGTTAGGTGAGATGATCATTGATGGCATCAAAACCAACATACCGCTTCAGCAAGAAATTATGGCTGACGAAAACTTCCAGCACGGTGGTGCGAATATTCACTACCTAGAAAAGAAACTCGGCTTACAATAAGCGACGTTATTTTCAGATAAATAGGCTGCCTCGGCAGCCTATTTTTATATCAAGCCCGACAAAACCCCCTAGCATCTGGCACTCCCAGCTAACTTTTGCCACAATATCCCCCCTTATTTGTATGAAGAATCAGCGTTGCATGCAAAATCAATTGCTTGCTCGCACAATTGCTTAAGTTCACTGGAAACGACACCATGAAAACGCTTTCTGCGCGCTATCGCCAGGCTCATAAAGAGGCTAAGTGGGCAATCGCCCTTGCTTTGGCCTATTTTGCTTGGTGGTATTTCTCTGCCTATATGTTTGCGCCATCTGCCGCCGAGGAGTCACTACCAACCCTCTATTGGGGCTTCCCCCTCTGGTTTTTTCTTGCCTGTATTATTGGCCCGATTCTATTCACCGTACTCTGCGGCTTAATGGTGAAGTACCTCTATCAAGATATGTCACTAGAGATCGAACCGGAGGACAGCCATGAATAGCCAACTGCTGATCCCACTAGTGTTATATCTGATGGCAGTATTCGCCCTTGCTATCTATACCCGCCGCCATCGCAACACTGGCAATGGGTTTCTCAATGAATACCTCGTCGGCAACCGCAGCATGGGGGGCTTCGTACTGGCAATGACACTGGCTGCAACATATGCCAGCGCCAGCTCATTCATAGGCGGCCCCGGCGCGGCCTATAAAATGGGACTGGGTTGGGTGCTATTAGCCATGATCCAATTACCCGCGGCCTGGTTAACTCTTGGGGTACTTGGCAAAAAATTTGCCATTGAGGCAAGGCGCCATAATGCCTTAACCCTCAATGATATTCTGTATGCTCGATACAAAAACCGAGCCGTGGTTATCTTTGCTTCCCTCGCGCTGCTACTGGCCTTTTTCGGCACGATGGTGGTGCAGTTTGTCGGTGGCGCTCGCCTACTACAAACCGTAACAGGGCTATCTTACTCCCATGGTTTAATGCTGTTTGCCATAACTGTCGGTTTATACACCACGATTGGTGGCTTCCGTGCCGTGGTCATGACCGATACCGTTCAGGGGGTCATGATGATCATCGGCACCATTGCCTTGCTAGTCGGCATTGTGCATGCCGGTGGGGGCGTCGGCGAGTTGATCCAAGATCTCCACCAGATTGATCCGGCGCTGATCACCCCATACGGCCCTGATAATTTCCTGAGCCAGCCCTTCATGCTCAGTTTTTGGGTGCTGGTTTGTTTTGGTGTTATAGGCTTGCCGCATGCAGCTGTTCGCTGCATGTCATATAAGTCCACTAAATCACTCCATCGCGGCATGGTAATAAGTACAGCTATGGTTGCCTTCCTTATGCTGGGAATGCACCTTGCAGGTGCATTTGGGCGGGCTATCGTGCCTGATATTGCTAGCCCAGACCAAATCATGCCAACCCTGATGATGACGGTACTGCCGCCAGCCATTGCTGGTATCTTTCTTGCTGGTCCAATGGCTGCCATTATGTCGACGATCGACTCACAGTTAATTCAGGCTTCTGCCACCCTGCTCAAAGATCTGTACCTTAACTACATCAACCCGAGAGCAGCAGAAGGGCCAAACGCTGACACCAAGCTGTCTAAACTCTCGCTATGGGTAACAGGGATCTTCTCAATGCTGGTGTTTGTCGCCGCCACCAACCCACCAGAGATGATCATCTGGCTTAATTTGTTGGCCTTCGGTGGAATGCAGGCCGTGTTCCTCTGGCCGCTCGTACTTGGGCTATATTGGAAAAAAGCCTCAGCAACAGGTGCGCTTGCTTCCATGGTCAGTGGCTTACTGTGCTATATCGGCTTGTCTGTTATCAAACCCGATCTCGGTGGTATTCACGCCATTGTGCCGACATTGGCTATCGGACTTGTTACGTTCATCGTCGGTAGCCTAGCGAAACCCGTACGGCTACCTTCCCCGCAACACGTTTAAATTTATTCAGCCAAAAGATAGCACCTTAGAGTGCTATCTTTTTTTATACTGGCTAAAAATCATGCTAGACTCCGCCCCCTTGAACCGTAGTCAACCAAAAAGCGAACTAACCATGCCTTGGATTCAAATTAAACTGAACGCAACTGCTGAAAATGCTGAAGCTATTGGCGACATGCTAATGGAAGAAACTGGTGCCTTATCAGTGACTTTCTTGGATGCCCAAGATACCCCAGTATTCGAGCCGCTGCCGGGTGAAACCCGCCTCTGGGGTGATACCGATGTTATCGGTCTATATGATGCTGAAACCGATATGAATTTCGTGTTGGAGATGCTGAAAAATAGCCCGCTGATTGCTGACGGCTTTGCTCATAAAGTTGAGCAACTCGAAGACAAGGACTGGGAACGTGAATGGATGGAAAACTTCCACCCTATGCGCTTCGGCCGTCGTCTATGGATCTGTCCTAGCTGGCGTGAAGTGCCAGAGCCAGACGCTGTGAATGTCATGTTAGACCCAGGGTTGGCTTTCGGTACAGGTACACACCCAACGACATCATTGTGTCTTGAATGGCTAGACGGACAAGACTTAAACGGTAAAACCGTAATCGACTTCGGTTGTGGCTCTGGCATTTTAGCCATTGCTGCAATCAAACTAGGCGCGGCGAAAGTGATCGGTATCGACATTGACCCACAAGCCATTTTGGCCTCGCGCGACAACGCAGAGCGTAATGGCGTTGCAGATCAACTAGAGCTATTCCTACCACAGAACCAACCTGAAAACATTCAGGCTGACGTGGTAGTTGCCAACATCCTTGCAGGGCCATTACGTGAACTTTCGCCAGTGATTAAAAGCCTAGTGAAAGGCGGTGGCCAATTAGCGATTTCTGGCGTGTTAGAAACGCAGGCTGAAGATGTCGCGACATACTACAGTGATGAGCTAACGCTTGACCCACTAGCAGTACGTGAAGACTGGTGCCGTATCGCAGGTAACAAGGCGTAAATTTAGCCCCTAAAAACAGAAATTTTCTGTTTATGAATTAGCCAATTGATTGAAAAAAGTACAGTTTTGCAATTCAAAAACGAAATGCTCAATTATTGGCCTTTTCACGAAGAGAAAAAATGCGTAAAATGCGCGCCCTTACTGGCATAGTCAGGAATAGACGTTTGAAGATCGGTCCATATCAACTTAAGAACCAACTGATAGTCGCACCCATGGCAGGTGTGACCGATCGGCCATTTCGCGAATTATGCTTGCGCTACGGTGCAGGCATGGCTGTGAGCGAGATGATGTCGTCGAATCCAGACCTGTGGAAAACCGCCAAATCTCAGAACCGTATGGTTCACGAAGGCGAGTCTGGGATCCGCTCGGTGCAAATTGCAGGCGCAGATCCCAAGCTAATGGCTGAAGCTGCACAATTTAGTGTTGAAAACGGTGCGCAAATCATCGATATCAACATGGGTTGTCCGGCTAAGAAAGTCAATAAACGCCTAGCAGGCTCAGCCCTGCTACAGCACCCAGCACTGATCGAAGAAATTCTTCGCACCGTGGTAGATGCTGTTGATGTACCTGTTACGCTGAAAACGCGAACAGGTTGGGATCTTGATAACCGAAACTGTGTTGATATTGCCAAACTAGCCGAACAATGTGGCATTCAAGCGCTGGCACTGCATGGCAGAACCAAAGCTTGTATGTACAAAGGCGAGGCAGAATACGATTACATCAAAGCGGCGAAAGAAGCGATTTCGATTCCGGTTATAGCGAATGGTGATATCGACTCACCGGAAAAGGCCCGCTTTGTACTGGATTACACCGGTGCCGATGCTTTGATGATTGGACGTCCTGCGCAAGGTCGTCCGTGGATTTTTAACGAAATCCACCACTACTTAACAACTGGCGAACACCTACCAGCGCCATCTATGGATGAAGTTGGTAGCATTATGCTGGGTCATGTTCATGAATTACACCGTTTCTACGGTGAGTATCTTGGTTTACGCATTGCTCGTAAGCATGTGTCTTGGTACTTGAAAGAACACGCACCAGCAGGTGGTTTCCGCCAGACCTTCAACGCTATCGAGGATGCCCAACAGCAACTCGATGCGCTGCAAGGCTACTTCGAAAACGTTGCATAAATACTAGAAGAGCTTACAGAATATGTTCGAACAAAATCTGACTTCCGAAGCATTAACAGTGACAACTGTAACTTCACAAGACCAAATCACACAGAAGCCACTACGTGACTCTGTAAAAGCGTCGCTAAAAAACTACCTGGCTCAGTTAAACGGTCAGGAAGTCGATGATCTGTACGAGCTAGTGCTTGCTGAAGTTGAGCAGCCACTACTGGATACTATCATGCAGTACACTCGCGGTAACCAAACTCGCGCAGCTACCATGATGGGTATCAACCGCGGTACTCTTCGCAAGAAACTAAAAAAATACGGCATGAACTAAGCCTGAAAACGGCTTAAGCTACTATTTTTCTAAGGCTTACACAGCATTGTGTAAGCCTTTTTCTTATCTATAAATCTTGAGCTATATATCGCTAACTCAATAGCTGTTGACGGTATGCTTCTGGTGTCATTCCCATCTGGCGGCGAAACATCTTAATGAAAGATGATGCCTGGCTATAGCCCAATTGAAAGGCAACTTCATTTATTGCATTGCTTTGCTTGAGCAACCGCAGAGCATGGACAACCTTCAGCCGTTGACGCCACTCATTAAAATTCATTTTCAACTCACGCTGAAAACGGCGATTCAATGTACGCTCGGTGGAATACACAATCTTAGCCCAGTCCGCCAGCGTTCGTTCATCTGCCGGGTCATTCTCTAATGCCTGTAAAATCGGCTGTATTAAACGCTCAGCCGTTGTCGGTAAAAAGTTATCCAATGTATGAGCTGTCGCTAAACGAGCCAGCAGCACTTCAGTTAGGCACTGATCGTGATAACCATCGACGGTTCCGACCTGACGCTCTATCAAATCATCGATAATAGCCTGTACCAGAGGCGTTAATGTGATCATACAAGCATGCTCGGGCAGGCAACCAACCATGCTAACGCAAACATTAATGGCACAATACTCGATGTCTCTACGGTTGTAGGCTTTGTGCTGAACACGGGGCGGGGTCCATATCGCATAGCCTGCTGGCGACACCATTTTCCGCCCTGCCACCTCCATTTCAAGCACGCCCGATTTGATCAGGTGGATCTGTCCCCATTCATGCTGGTGAGCCAAGGTTTCCGTCCCTGCAGCAATATCGAAATAGTGGATAAACACCGAGGTCGGTAGTTGTTCAACCAACTGCGGTAGAAATTGTCGGGCTTGAGTCATCAGCTCCCTTCACTCTTATTCATGGCTATCGCTCCCCATTAGCTTGTCTGATGCTGGCAACCTGCTGTCCGGTTCGGCATACCCAGAAAACTGGCTTCATGTAAAACTGGCTCCCACATTGATAAAACGTTTTACCAACACGTTAAACAACACTTCGCATCACATATTCAAGGAAGGGGAATGAATGAAAATCTTCAGCTTACGGGACTTTCCTGGCTTTGTTTTTCCCATATCAGCAGTAGCAATTTGGGCCGCAAATGCCGTTGTCAGCAAAATGGCGACAACC
The DNA here is from genome assembly GCF_050336715.1 of Photobacterium makurazakiensis. Classification (NCBI taxonomy): domain Bacteria; kingdom Pseudomonadati; phylum Pseudomonadota; class Gammaproteobacteria; order Vibrionales; family Vibrionaceae; genus Photobacterium; species Photobacterium makurazakiensis. The sequence continues at coordinate 31,431 of NZ_JAKJSJ010000033.1, read as the reverse complement.
GCGATTGAACCTGGCGCAATCGCCTTTTATCGCTGGTTTTTTGCCCTACTGATCCTGACCCCTTTTTGCGTTAGCACGATTTGGCAACAACGCAAAAAGATCCAACAACACCTGACCAAACTCACCATATTAGCCTCGCTCGGGATGGTGCTAAACCAAAGCCTGGCCTATTACGCAGCCTATACCACCAGCGCGACGAATATTGCAATATTTCTCTCGCTGATGCCGCTGTTTGGTTTATTTCTCGCCGTACCGATCTTAGGCAATAAACTCAGGCCACAGGCACTTATTGGCGCAATAGTCTCGTTTTCTGGCCTCGTGTATATGCTGAGCGAGGGACACCCCGCTCAGTTACTCAACCAAGGGCTTAAACAGGGAGATCTGTTGATGTTTGCCTCCAGCCTGTCTTATGCCTTGTACTCGGTCTTGCTCAATCGCTGGAAGCTGCCACTGACACCATGGTGTGCGGTCTATTGCCAAGTATTCATTGGTGCCGTGCTGCAATTACCACTATTGCTAAGCAGTGATAAAATTGCGATTTCCAGCAGCGCTTTGCCGATGATTGGCTTCGCCGCTTGCGCCGCATCGATTGTGGCACCATGGTGCTGGCTCAAGGGTGTAGAGCGAATCGGTGCCGCCCGCTCTACCTTGTTTATGAACCTCGTGCCGGTGTTTACCGCCAGCATCAGCATTGTGGTGCTGGGAGTGCACCCAAGCCAATATCACCTTATCGGTGGTGGGTTGGTTCTAGTCGGCCTGACACTCGCTCAGCAGGCCCCTTCAACCACCAAGGCCCCCCAGCCACTCAACCCAAGTCATAAATCAACAACCTAACCGAGCTGTAAACTCACAGAGCTGGTGGCAGACCACCAGCTGTTACTGATCGCGAGTGAGTTGATGGAGTGCTGCCACCAGCGCATCCATTCCAGCAACCACTTTACTATGTGGGCAACCGACATTAAGTCGTACATACCCTTGCCCTTCTTCACCATAAGTATCGCCCCGCATAATGGCGACCTTATAATCCCGGATCAGAACCTGCTGTAGAATATCCATGTCAACCTTGAGCGGGTTGAGATCGATCCAAGCCAAGTACGTCCCATCAGGAACTTGATAATTCACTGCTGGAAATTCAAGGTTTAGCCGCTCGGCGACATAATTGAGGTTAATCTTCAAATAGGCTTTCAATGCATCTAGCCACTCATCCCCTTGTTGGTAGGCAGCAATATGCGCAATAACCCCCAAAATCGCAGGTGAAGATAGCCCATGCGCCGCTTTTAGCTGGCGCAGATAACCTTCGCGTGCCAGAGAGTCTGGGATAAATGCATAGGCACCGGTTAGGGCTGGAATATTAAAAGACTTCGAGCCCGAGCTCACCAATGCCCAATGCTGATCCTGCGCAACCTCCGACCAAGGAATATAGCGCTGGTAAGCCATATCCATATGGATATCATCAGATATCACTTTGACTTGATGACGTTGGCAAACCGCAGCCATCCGTGCCAGTTCTGTTTCCGTCCATACCCGTCCCGTCGGGTTCTGTGGGCTGCACAACAGCAGCACTTTACACTGCGGCAATGCCGCCTGAGCCTCAAATTGTACCCAGTCGATCTCATAGCCGGATGGCGTTTTTAACAAAGGGCTAGCCAGTAATTGACGTTGATTCTCCTCTAGCATATTGCCAAAAGCATCATAGGCGGGTGTATGTACCAGCACCCCCTCGCCCGGTTGCGTCCACAACTGGATCAGCTGGGCAATGATATAAATCACCGATGGCCCATACACTACGCTGCTCGGCGTTAACTCAGCCTGATACCGTTTGGCAAACCAGCCAGTGATCGCCAGCTTGAAATCCTCGTGATTCCAACGGCTATAACCCAATACGCCGTGACTTAAGCGCTGCTGCAACGCTTGCTGAATACACGGCGCAGTCTCAAAGTCCATATCAGAGATGGTGAATGGCAACAGATCGGCTTCGCCGAAACGGTCCTGAACATAATCCCATTGAGTGCAATAAGTACCGTACCTATCTACCGGAGTGGAAAAATCAAACATAATTACCTCTGAGAACAACCTATAGGGTTAGCCCTTGCGTGGAAAAAGCTAACCCTATAAACAGTCACCGCAATAGAAAACGGGGAGCCAATGCTCCCCGCAGTCATGCAACCGATTATGCCGGTAACAAACGTTGAATTTCGTTCTTAACCATATGGACCTGAGGGCCAATCACCACTTGTAGGTTATGTTCATCCAGTTTTACAACGCCAAGAGCACCATTCGCTTTAAGCACCGCATCGTTAACCAGAGACATATCTTGGACCGACATCCTTAGGCGAGTAATACAGTTATCCAGAGCCAGAATATTCCCAGCACCACCTAACGCTTCAAGGATAATGTCGCCTTTGTAACCTGTCGTTTTTTCACCAGTGACTGCTGCTGCGATTTCTTCTGTCGATTCAATCTCACGGCCAGGTGTTTTGAGGTTAAAGCGAGTGATCGCAAAGCGGAACACCGAGTAGTACACCGCGAACCAGATAGCGGCAACAACCGGAACTAAATACCACTTCGTTGCTGTTCCCTGTAGGACACCGAAAATCAAGAAGTCGATGATATTGCCATCAGTATTACCAATCGTCACACCCAGTATGCCCATGATCATGAAACCAAGACCAGTAAGGATAGCGTGAATAAAATACAGCACCGGCGCGACAAACAGGAACAAGAATTCTAGCGGCTCAGTGATACCACCAACCCAACATGCCACCACACCCGATAGCAACAGTGCTTTTACCTTGCCGCGGTTTTCTGGACGAGCACAGTGGTACATAGCCAATGCAGCACCCGGTAAGCCACCAAGGAACGTTGGCATTTTACCCTGAGACAGGAATGATGTGGCTGAGCTTGAGAACTCTTCCGTTGTCGAACACGCTAATTCCGAATAGAAGATATTCAGGGCACCACTCACGGTATCACCACACACATCCAAGGTACCGCCCGCCTCTGTAAAGCGGATCAATGCCACTAGGATATGATGCAACCCGAACGGTAAGAGCAAGCGCTCACCGGTACCAAATAGGAATGGGCCAAAAGGACCTGCGTGAGATATCGCCGTACCGACACCATTGATCCCGGCAGCAAAATAAGGCCAAATCAAGGGTACAACTAGACCAACCACGCCCAATACCACCGTGGTAATGATTGGAACGAAGCGGGCACCACCAAAGAAGGCCAGCGCATCCGGCATTTTATAAGTATAAAAACGGGCATGTAGCTTCGCGACGATGATACCCACGATCACCGCACCAAGAATACCGGTGTCGATTGAATCGATACCAATGATCGATTTCACCCCATAAGCGGCTTCCTGTTCGGCATTGCCTAGCACGCCAGCAACCGTCAAATAGAAGTTAATCGACAGATTCAAAGCGGCGTAGCCGACAAAACCAGAAAATGCAGCGACGCCTTTTTCTTCACGCGCCAGTCCCAGCGGGATAGCAACAGCGAACATGATCGGCAAATAGATAAATGCTACTAGACCAATCTTGGTCATCCACATGAAAATAAGCTGCAGTACGATGTTATCCAACAGTGGAAAACTTTCTTTTACCGCGGTGCTGGAGAGAGAGCTACCTACCCCCAGTAAGATACCGGAAAACGCCAGTAAGGCGACCGGTAGCATGAACGTTTTCCCGAGGCTCTGGAAAAATTCCCACAAGGTACTTTTCTTAGAAGATTGCGACATAGTTGGTTACCCCTAACCATTATTTTTTATGTAGGTACAGGCTTGATAAAACGTTTTATCAATTCTTTTCAAAAAAAGCGCCAACGGAAGGGTGTTTCATCCATGTCAGCGCTTCAATAAATTCACAATAATTATGATAAAACGTTTTATCAGACTTTTTCGCTAACTAGATCACGAAAATATCGCGACATAAAACACATTTTGTAAAGTGTGATCCTGTTAAAATTACTGTAGATTAGGTATAACGTTTTACTAACGCATACGTTAATTTTGACAAGCATTTCCTACAAGTTGCCACTAATGAGCCCAAGAAAAGTAAAAATCACTGATGTTGCAGCATACGCGGGGGTATCTGTATCTACCGTCTCTCTGGTACTCGGTAATAAAGGTCGGATTTCTGAAGCAACAATCAACAAGGTCAACCAAGCTATTGATGCACTTGGCTATATGCGCAATAAAGCCGCGGCCAACCTACGATCAAACCAATCCAACTTGATCGGCTTGATCCTGCGCGATATTACCGACCCGTTTTATACAGAGATCACCGCAGGGATCAGTGAAGAGCTTGAAAAACACGGGTATATGCTTTTTCTTGCGCAATGTGGGGACTCGCCAGACAAACTGGTGAAATGCGTCCAATCGATGATCCAGCAAGGTGTGGCAGGTATTGCATTCAGCCCGCTACGAGGCTCTACTCAAGATGTGATACAGATGGCCCAAAAAGCCGAATTGCCCGCAATTTGTGTCGCTCGCGCCTCAATGACGGAAGAAATTGATTATGTTGGCCCAGATAATAACCTGGCGGCTAAGTTAGCCACCCAACACTTAATTGAGCAGGGCCATCGCCATATTGCCTATGTTGGTGGTCACAGTGATTCACTAACCCGTGCCGAACGTATTGGCGGCTACTGTACAACCTTGATGCAATACGGCCTTCCGTTCAAAAACGAATGGATAATCGAATGTGAACGAAGTCAGAAAGAATCTGCCGAGGCAGTGCGCGAGCTACTCAATCAGCACCCAAAAATTACCGCAATCCTCTGCCATCGCCCAGCCACAGCCCTTGGTGCCATCTATGGGGTACAAAGTGCAAGCCGCAGCGTCGGGCGGGACAACTACATCGGCCAGCAGGTTGCCTTAATCGGCTTTGACGACGTACCTGAAGCCGAGTTGACTCATCCTCCGCTTAGCTTTATCTCCTCGCCGGCCAAAGCCATTGGCCAGCAGGCAGGACAGCAACTATTGGCTAGAATGAAAAAACCTTTAGCTGACACGCAGCGGGTGGTACTGAGCCCAGAACTAATCAAGCGGGAATCTGCTTAAAATCACCCCGACTCTTCATACCAAGCACACAAATAAAAAAGCTTCGCTAATGCGAAGCTTTTTTATGGCAAAGTCCGGAATTACAAGTAGTCGCACAGATAAGCGGTTGTTTCCTTAACCTTCACCTCAAACGATGAATCACCCGGTACTTCAAAATCGTCACCAGCACCATAGGTTTCCCAATCAATATGACCAGGTAGTTTCACCGTCAGCTCACCTTTTACCACCGTCATACGCTCAGGGGCAGCTGTGCCGAAGGTATATTCACCCGGTGCCATTACACCCACGCTGGTACGTTCGCCTGAGGTTTCAAAGCCGATTGATTTTACTTGGCTATCAAAGTATTCATTCACTTTAAGCATGATTATCCTTATCAATAACAACGTGATACTTCGAAACTACCATAACTATTTAGCTTTCCCTAGTGAAAAGCATCCCGCTTTGTCTCATTTCTAAAGACCAGAATGCCGACACCCAATAGACACTCATGGAGCAGGGTTAAAAGCACTAAGTAGCACCTATTTCATCGATGCTATATACCTAAAGGGTATGCGGGAGGCTCATCGGTTTATGCTTTACTCTCTTTGCAGCGTCCAGAACAGCATTGGGCTCCAGAGGCCTCATGCTCTGAATGGCTATCTTGCTCTCCTAACGCTTCGAGAATAGAGCAGTGACTGGCATTGTCATCGGCATGGCCACAGCAGGCATCATTGATTTTTTTCAACGCATCACGAATGCGTTGCAACTCCGCCATTTTCATGTCGACTTCCACCAATTTAGCTTGGGTTATGGCCTTAACCTCTGCGCAACTATGCTGGCTCGCTTCTAATCGTATATCTAATAGCTCACGAATTTCATCAAGGCTTAAACCAACCGCCTTTGCACGGATGATAAATTTAATCCGCGATAGATCATCCTCACTGTAGAGCCGATAACCACTATCACTGCGTCCCGCAGGCACGAGTAAGCCATTTTTTTCGTAAAAACGTAGGGTATCGCTGCTTACGTCACACCGTTTTGCCAGTTGCCCTATTAAATACATATCGACCTTTCTTTTTCGATGGCACAAACAAAAGCAAACGTTTGCGCAATGCTGAAATTAATGTAAAATACGTCGCGTAGATCACGATAACGATACACTTTACCCCTCGATTCTAGCCGAGAGTATTTACCAAAATCTAGCCTATTTACGATTGGTTTTTGGCAAATATTCCCCTGTGTATATAAAGAGATGGTTGCAATGGAAAACACTCGTCCTATCCGCCGCGCGCTAATTAGCGTGTCAGACAAAACTGGTATTGTTGAATTCGCACAAGCTCTTGCCGACCGTGGTGTAGATATTCTATCTACCGGTGGCACAGCTCGCCTACTTGCTGAAAAAGGCATCTCTGTTACAGAAGTATCTGACTACACTGGCTTCCCTGAAATGATGGATGGCCGAGTTAAAACGTTGCACCCTAAAGTTCATGGTGGTGTTCTAGGCCGTCGCGGTCAAGATGATGGCATCATGGAGCAGCACGGTATCAACCCAATTGATATCGTTGTCGTAAACCTATACCCATTCGCTGAAACCGTAGCAAAAGAAGGCTGCACACTTGCTGACGCTGTTGAGAACATCGATATCGGTGGTCCAACAATGGTTCGCTCTGCAGCGAAAAACCACAAAGACGTCACTATCGTGGTAAACGCGCACGACTACGACCGCGTTGTTGCTGAAATGGATGCTAACGACAAGTCTGTCACGCTGGAAACACGTTTCGACCTAGCGATTGCTGCATTTGAGCATACCGCAGCATACGACGGCATGATCGCAAACTACTTCGGCACAATGGTTCCAAGCTACGGCGAGAACAAAGAAGGTGATGAGGAAAGCAAATTCCCTCGCACATTCAACCAACAGTTCGAAAAGAAGCAAGACATGCGCTACGGTGAGAACAGCCACCAAGCTGCCGCATTCTATGTGGAAGCAAACCCTGAAGAAGCATCAGTATCTACTGCTCGCCAAATTCAAGGTAAAGCACTGTCTTACAACAACATCGCTGATACCGATGCAGCACTTGAGTGTGTGAAAGAGTTCAATGAGCCAGCATGTGTGATCGTTAAGCACGCAAACCCATGTGGCGTTGCACTAGGTGGAGACATCCTAGAAGCCTACGACCGCGCTTTCAAAACCGACCCAACGTCAGCATTTGGCGGCATCATCGCATTCAACCGCGAATTAGATGCAGCAACAGCAACAGCAATTACGGAACGTCAATTTGTTGAGGTTATCATTGCACCTTCTGTTTCCGCTGAGGCCGTTGAAATCGTTGCCGCTAAGAAAAACCTTCGTCTACTTGAGTGTGGCGAATGGTCAGCGAAGACAACAGGCTTTGATGTTAAACGCGTTAACGGCGGCCTACTAGTTCAAGATCGTGACCAAGGCATGGTTTCTGCTGACGACTTGAAAGTAGTATCTAAGCGTCAACCAACAGAAGAAGAGCTGAAAGATGCACTATTCTGCTGGAAAGTAGCAAAATACGTTAAATCAAACGCAATTGTTTACTCTAAGGGTGACATGACTATCGGCGTGGGTGCAGGCCAAATGAGCCGCGTTTACTCGGCGAAAATCGCTGGGATCAAAGCCGCTGACGAAGGTCTACAAGTTGAAGGTTGTGTAATGGCATCGGATGCTTTCTTCCCATTCCGCGACGGTATTGATGCCGCAGCAGAAGCTGGCATTAAGTGTGTTATCCAGCCTGGTGGCTCGATGCGCGACCAAGAAGTGATTGATGCAGCCGACGAACACGGCATGGCAATGATCTTCACCGGTATGCGTCACTTCCGCCACTAATCAAGACTGGCTCTGGTGAAACCAGAGCCTTATTCGATTTTAAGAACACGGAATGTTGTGGCTTTAGCTCTGCAACGTCACTTAAAAATTTTAATTTTAGAGCAAAGCCAGATTATCTAATTCAAGGAACGCACTCGGAGCTTATGGATATAAGTGAGAATGCGTGACACAGAAGTAGACAATATGGCGAAGCTATCAAAGGTAAAATGATGGATGTATTGATTATTGGTGCTGGCGGCCGTGAACATGCACTTGGTTGGAAAGCAGCACAAAACCCAAACGTTGAAACTGTATTTGTAGCCCCAGGTAACGCAGGGACTGCACTTGAGCCTAAGCTTGAAAATGTAAACATCGGTGTTGAAGACATCGCTGGTTTGGTTGCATTCGCACAAGAAAAAAAAATTGAACTAACAATCGTTGGCCCTGAAGCACCACTTGTTATTGGTGTTGTAGATGCTTTCCGCGAAGCTGGCCTACCAATCTTTGGTCCAACGCAAGCTGCAGCACAGCTAGAAGGCTCTAAAGCATTCACGAAAGACTTCCTAGCTCGCCACAAGATCCCAACAGGTTCTTACGCGAACTTCACTGAGATTGAACCGGCATTGGCTTACGTTCGTGAGCAAGGTGCTCCAATCGTCGTGAAAGCTGACGGTCTCGCGGCAGGTAAAGGTGTTATCGTAGCAATGACACTTGAAGAAGCCGAAGACGCAATCAAAGACATGCTCGCAGGCAACGCATTTGGCGAAGCAGGCAGTCGCGTGGTTATCGAAGAATTTCTCGAGGGTGAAGAAGCAAGCTTCATCGTAATGGTTGATGGCGCTAGCGTTCTACCAATGGCCACCAGCCAAGATCACAAACGTGTTGGCGACAAAGATACAGGCCCTAACACGGGTGGCATGGGTGCTTACTCTCCAGCCCCTGTTGTAACCCCAGAAATCCATAACCGTATTCTAGAAGAAGTTATCTACCCAACAGTACGCGGTATGGATGCCGAAGGCACGCCTTACACTGGCTTCCTATATGCTGGCCTGATGATCGATGCTGACGGTACGCCGAAAGTAATCGAATACAACTGCCGCTTTGGCGACCCTGAAACGCAGCCTATCATGATGCGTATGGAATCGGATCTTGTTGACCTGTGCCTAATGGCAATCGACAAGAAGCTTGATGAAGCAGAATCTAAGTGGGATCCACGCGCATCTATCGGTGTGGTACTGGCTGCCGGTGGTTACCCAGCAGATTACGCAAAAGGTGACGTGATCTCACTACCTGAAGGCGAAGTTGAAGGGCAAAAGATCTTCCACGCAGGAACTGCAAATAACGAAGCGGGCGATGTTGTGACTAACGGCGGCCGTGTTCTTTGTGCAACAGCACTCGGTAATACGGTATCTGAAGCTCAGGAGCGTGCCTACGCGCTAACTAAGCAAGTTGGCTGGAATGGTATGTTCCATCGCAATGATATCGGCTACCGTGCCATTGAGCGCGAACAAGAGGCATAAACGTTTCATTGTCTGCCTGATCCATAAAAAACGCGCCCATGGCGCGTTTTTTATTTAAAGTCTTGCTGCAGCATGGTTAACGCTCTCGGTACGCCTCAGATATTAATCCAGCAAAGCGGGTGCCCCCAGACAAGCTGCCTGGGTATTATTAAGCATGAGCAGACGACTTGCCGTTAACGCATTGCGGCGAACCTTACCAGTCACCACCATGTACCCTTTTTGTTCAAGCTCATTCAGTTGCTCTACTGAAAAGTCAGGCAGTGCTGGGCTAAATGTCACATCCAGCTTACGATCATCACCACAGCGGTAAAATAGTCCCTGTCGCCAATAGCCTTGAATCAAGGACTGATCGTCTCTGCGCTGTTGTCTCACAACATCAGTTCCTTGCCGAGCTTCGTCAAGCAACTGGTTGAGTTCAGCATTGGTTAACGGGATCACTTCATTCCCTACGCTATAGCGCTGAAACACCGCGCTGCCCCGAGTGTCGTAGCGCACATGTAACACAAAAGGCTTGAGCTCCTGCTCATCGAGAATTTCCCCTTCGCGTTTAATTTCTCGTAATTTACCATCGCGCCAGCGGTAATCAGATTGATAGTGGCCATAATCGCCGGCCATGACGCGCTCAGCAAGCTTTACAGGACGGTTCTGCTGCGAGGTAAACCAATAAAGTGAAGTGGTATCGCCGAGGCTCTGACCGCCAGTATGGGTCAAGATTGGCGTAATGGTGTTTTCAGGAACAGTAGGATTAGAAGCACACCCAGCTAACAGCGAGATGGTAAGAATAGTCAGTAAGCGTTTCATGAAAAACTCCGCCAGATAAGAGATGCCTGGCGGAGTATAGATTATTTCACTGCGTCTTTCAGTGCTTTACCTGATACGAATGCAGGAACATTTGCAGCAGCGATCTGGATTTCTTGACCCGTTTGTGGGTTACGGCCAGTACGTGCAGCGCGGTGGTTCACTTTAAAAGTACCAAAGCCAATTAGTTGAACCTGCTCACCTTCTTTCAGCGCATCAGTAATACCGTCTAGAGTCGACTCTAGTGCAACTTTTGCTTGAGCTTTAGAAAGATCTGCTTTTTCAGCGATCAGGTCAATCAGTTGGGTCTTGTTCATTCGTTTTCCCTTCTAAGGTTTTTCTTTATAGACGCATCAACTCTAATTCAAAAGAAGCCCGTGTGGCAAAGGTTTGTCGGCAATCATGTGCTTAGGTGAGGACTCTTTAACCATAAACTGAGCGCAAGTTCACAAAATGTTACTAATATCACAGATGAAATAGTTGTATTTATTCGCTCGCTCCCCGATTAATATAGCTGGAATCCCGTTAACAGCTAATAAGGTAAGCATGATACTCCTTACGATTTACATCGCCGTGGCGATTGGTGTTTCGTTTATTTGTTCGGTTCTTGAAGCCGTACTACTTAGTATTTCCCCAAGCTACATTGGCACTTTGCGCCAACAAGAACATCCAGCTGCACCGCGTCTCGCAGCCCTAAAAGAGAATATCGACCGCCCATTGGCTTCGATCCTAACGCTAAATACTGTTGCGCATACTGTCGGAGCTGCGACTGCCGGTGCCCAAGCCGCTGTTGTTTTCGGTAGTCAATGGCTCGGGGTTTTCTCCGGTGTGCTGACTATCGCGATTTTGTTGTTCTCTGAAATTATCCCCAAAACCATTGGCGCGACCTACTGGCGACAACTTGCACCAGCCTCAGCATCACTGCTCCGCTGGATGGTTTGGGCGCTAACACCGTTTGTTTGGGTGTCAGAGCAAATAACCCGCCGACTATCACGTGGCCATCAAGCCCCTAAATTGCGCGATGAGCTCTCTGCGATGGCAATGTTGGCGATAGAGTCCGGTGAACTGGCTGAAGGTGAATCAAAAATCATGACGAACCTGCTACAGTTCCGTGATGTCAGCGTGACCAAGATCATGACACCTCGCCCAGTATTGTTCCGTATCGAAGCCGAGCAGCCAATCAACGAGTTTCTGTCAGCACACAAAGACAGTCCGTTTTCGCGCCCGCTGGTATATAGCGAGCAAAAAGACAATATACTTGGCTTTGTTCACCGCCTTGAACTGTTTGCCGAAAGCCAAGCAGGTCGTGGTCAACAGGAATTAGGGACATTGATGCGCCCATTGCCTGTGATCATGAACACATCAAGCGTACCAAAAGCTTTCGAGCAACTCATGAAAGAGCGCTCACAGCTAATTTTGGTGGTTGATGAATATGGCACAGTACAAGGTTTGGTAACGATGGAAGACATCTTTGAAAGCCTAGTTGGCGAAGAGATTGTCGATGAGGCCGATAAAAATACCGACATGCAGCAGCTGGCGTTCCAACGCTGGGAGGCTTGGAAAAAAACGCATGGCGTCATCGAGAGCAAAGACGACGAATAATTTTTATCGTTAAATCAATTCATATCATAAAGGGGCGCTTCGCCCCTTTTTTATTAAATCACTCAGTCACTGATGATGGCATTACAAGAAGAAGCATTACGCCCAACGAGGATCGAGTGCATTAACCCTAACCCTATCGCAATAACCGTTGGGATAACCCATCCAGCAAATTCGTTATACAGCGGTAGATAAGAGGCATAAAAGTCATTCATTTCTGTCGGCATGTACCCTAGGATATGTACCGCATCCATCGCGCCAAATACCGTCGCAACCAGCATTACCCCAAGCACCGCGCGAGATGAAATGTGTTTTTGTAATGGGGCTATCAATAAAAGCGCGATCGCAATTGGATGAAGGGCAACAACCACTGGCAATGTGATAGCTAGCAACTGCTCCAGCCCCAGATTTGCGATAATCCCCGCGATTAGCATCGTCAGCCAAACACTTTTACGGTAAGTCACTGCTGAAAATGTGCGACTATAGAATTCACTGCCAGCTGTAGTCACCCCGATTGACGTGGTCAAACACGCCAATAGCATGACACTTCCCAACAACAGCGTACCAAACACTCCAAAATGAAAAGTGGTAAATGCCGTTAGTATTTCCCCACCATTAGAAAAATCGGCCCCTAAATTGGCACTCGTCACACCAATGTAAGCTAAAACGATATAGACCAATGCCATGCCGACAGCATATATCATCGCCGCGATTAAGGTGTATTTAGCGGTCGCTTTCGGGCATTTAACCCCCATACTTTCTATAGCTCGAAAGATTACCCAACCAAAGCCAATGGAACCCAAAGCATCCATTGTCATGTAGCCTTGGGTTAGCCCTTCCGCCATGGCACCATTGATATAAGCACCTTTGACTTCTAACACCTCCCCGCCAGGAAACATGAAAGCAAAAATCGCCATGATGGTTAATATCACCAGTAGTGCTGGTGTCAGCCATTTCCCTAAGCTGTTAACCAATTTACCGGGGTACAGCGAAAACCCTACCGTCATTAAGCAAAAAGCCAGCGTAAATGGCAACAAGGCGCTATCACCTAAAAATGGGGCAAAGCTAAACTGATAAGCAACAGTGATCGCACGGGGGATCACAAAGGCAGGGCCAATAACAATGAAAACTAATACCCAAAAGCTGGTCGCTAATGATTGAGGTAACATTGACGTCAGATTATCGGAGCCTTTTACCAGCGCCACCATAACCAAAGCAAAAGCAGGTAACCCGACCCCTGTAAGCAAGAAACCAACCATCCCGCTAAAGACATTACCTCCGGATTGATAGCCAAGAAAAGGTGGAAAAATAAGGTTTCCGGCCCCTAAATACATGGCGAACGTCATGAAGCCCAAAGCGGCGATATTGCGTATGCTTAACATAATATTCCTCGAACAGCATTCAGCTTGGAGGAAACAGAGAGGGGAAAATACAAGGAGATTTAGACCTGTCAGCTTCATCACAAGCTGACAGAAAAAAAGTATGGCCTGTCAGCCCCGAACGAGATTCAGAGAGAGCAGGAGGAGAAGGCTAGACGCAATAGCACATCGGCTATTGGTGTTCGCAATACTATGAGGCTTTAATGTAATCACGCTCATTCCTACTCTAAAACAGGTCAAAAAATACAGAGCCAATTGGCTCTCAACAACACTTGTTATAAACGGACACCGAATAAGAAAACAACCCGCAAAAGAATATAAATATTAAAAACTGACATTAATAATATTATCGATATTTAATTTCAAATTAAAACCAAAAACCGGATTAATTAACTTAACCTAAAAGTAACAAGTACAACGCTTGAAGATATAGCGATAAAAAAAGGAGCCTAAAGGCTCCTCTCTTCATTTCGGTACGTTATAGTTCGATACCAATATTACTCACAGGCTCATCTCGCAACTCTTGGCGTAAGTCTTTAATCAACTCAATATCGCGGCGCTCTGCTTCTTTCAGTGCGCGGAAAATCGCCCACTGCATATCCCACTCAGCGCAAATGGCTTCATTTTCTTTTTGGTTTTCGTTGGTGATCTCAATGCCAGTCTGTGCAAATTCAAGATCTGCAACTGTTTCTGCTGACAAAGAGCTTATCTTTTCTAGGGTTTCAACCATTAAATCACGATCAAGCATCGCATGCAGTAAATCCGCCAGCGCAACGCACGCATCAATCGCAGGGTTAACTGCATAAAGATCATGATCGTCGCTGCTTGGTACTAGCTCTTCTAATTTCTCCAACTGGTTTTCGAAATTAATTTTGGCCGTTTTGACTGTCAGGATTTCCCAGATACTATCCAAAATAGAGCGGTATTTTTGCTCATTGGCAAACTCCGTTTCCTGACAAAAGAACGCATAATTCGGGTACATTCTTTCACAAAGGGAAACCATAAAGGTAATGTGTTGCCATGGTTCTAGTTTTTCTACACGAAGCTGAACAGGATTCTTTAGCATGGAATAGTCTGCAATAGTGGTTTGACCCGGATCTTACTTGTATCCCCCAGCCACTTCAACATGTGAACTAAGGATAAAACCGTCGAGTCAAAGGAAAAAACATGAATAAAGTCTTGGTTGTCTCGCGCCAACAGGCGATCTACGAAAACTTATTAATAAAAGCACAACTGCCAGCGCTTGAACTCACTCAAGATCCTAAACTGGCGTCCATTATTTTAGCCGATCCCCCAAAGATCGTAAGCCAACTTGATCAATACCCTAACTTGCGCTGGCTACAATCAACCTTTGCCGGAATAGATGCCCTCACCCAACCCGGCCTGCGCCAAAATTATGCGCTAACCAATATCAAGGGTTGCTTCGGTCAACTTATCGCCGAATATGTGATTGGAGAGCTCCTTGAGCACAGTCGTCACTTTAGCCATTACCACAAGCAACAAACTCAAATTAACTGGCAACCTAAGCCCTACCGCACCATTGCGGGGCAAACCATGGTGATCCTCGGTACGGGGAGTATCGGAAGCCACTTAGCTCAAGTGGCTGCAGTCATGGGAATGCGTGTTATCGGTGTAAACCGCTCGGGTGGCACTTCATGTACTGCATTTAGTACAACCTACCACCTTGAACAACTCGCAGAAGCACTCAGCCAAGCAGATGTATTGGTTTCAACCCTCCCAGCCACTGATCAGACTGACAATATCCTCAATGCCAGAAGCTTAAGCCATTGCCGCAATACGTTACTGTTCAATGTAGGTCGGGGTAATGCAATCTGTGAGCAAGGGTTAATCGAGGCCATTAACAGTGGTGCTATTCGGCATGCAATTATTGATGTCTTCAAGCAGGAGCCTTTACCGGAGAGCCACCTGTTCTGGCGGCACCCACACATTACGATCACACCACATATCGCCGCAGAAAGCTTTCCAGAGCAGGTAATGACTATCTTCAGTGAAAACTATACCCGCTGGGTGGCTCAACAACCGCTATGCTACCAAATAGACTTTGATCGCGGCTACTAAACCGGAAGGCAACCATGACCCAGCAACAACTTGATAACCTGCTCGATCAAGTTCGCCAGTGCACGATCTGCCAAGATCACCTCCCATTGGGGCCAAGGCCAATCATTCAAGCAGCAAGCAGCGCGAAGCTGATGATTATCGGCCAAGCGCCGGGCACAAAAGTACATGAAACCGGGGTCCCCTGGAATGACCCTAGCGGTGACCGCCTACGCCGCTGGCTCGATTTAGACCGTGAAACATTCTACGATGCCAACCGTATTGCCATTATGCCGATGGGCTTATGTTATCCGGGCAAAGGAAAATCTGGGGATTTACCCCCACGCCCTGAGTGTGCCCCGCAATGGCACCCACAGGTGCTGCCATTGCTGCCCAATATCGGCATGACGCTGGTGATTGGCCAATATGCTCAGCAACGTTACCTAAAAGATAAACCTAAAACTCTGACTGAAACGGTACAAGCGTGGCGGCAGTGGGCACCACATTTTATTCCAATGCCGCACCCATCTCCTCGCAACACCTTATGGCTAAAGAAAAATCCGTGGTTTGAAGAGGATGTAGTGCCTTACATACGCGATTATGTCCACCAGCACTTAAGCCAAGCCTAACCCCATTAAAAAAGCCCACACAGTAAACTGTATGGGCTCTAATCTACTTTGCTAGGCACTTATTGGCCTAACATCATCTTATTTGTGATACGGCTTAGACAACTCATGCACCGCTTCAACAAATACACCTGCATTTTCAGGTGGCACATCAAGATGAATACCGTGGCCGAGGTTGAAGACGTGGCCTGTACCCTCATCACCATAACCTTCAAGAATAGTGGCGACTTCTTGACGAATACGATCAGGTTGAGCGTATAGCATTGATGGATCCATGTTACCTTGCAGGGCAACTTTATCACCGATACGCTTCTTCGCATCCGCGATGTTAATTGTCCAATCCAGACCAACAGCATCACAGCCAGTTGCTGCAATTTGCTCTAACCACATACCACCATTCTTGGTGAATAGGGTCACAGGAACGCGGCGACCATCGTTTTCACGGATCAGAGCGTCAACGATTTTGTGCATGTAACGCAACGAAAACTCATTGTAATCACGCGGTGTCAGCACGCCACCCCAAGTATCAAATACCATCACAGACTGCGCGCCTGCTTTAATTTGGGCATTCAAATACTCAATCACGCTATCAGCTAGCTTATCAAGCAACAAATGCAGCGTCGCAGGCTCTGCATACATCATCTTTTTGATCTTAGTGAACGCCTTAGAGCTACCACCTTCAACCATGTATGTTGCTAGTGTCCATGGGCTACCAGAGAAGCCAATCAGAGGCACTTCGCCTTGTAGATCCTTGCGGATTTGACGAACCGCATTCATTACATACTGCAGTTCACCTTCAGGATCCGGTAAACCGATTTTATCCACATCTGCCTTACAGGTGATTGGACGTTCAAACTTCGGCCCTTCACCAGCTTCGAAATACAGTCCCAATCCCATTGCATCTGGGATAGTCAAAATATCTGAAAATAAGATAGCAGCATCTAACGGGAAGCGGCGTAACGGTTGTAATGTTACTTCGCTCGCTAGTTCAGCATTCTTACACAGCGACATAAAGTCTCCGGCTACACTACGGGTTGCACGGTACTCTGGTAGATATCGACCTGCTTGGCGCATCATCCATACTGGCGTACAGTCTACCGGCTGCTTGAGTAAAGCACGTAGATAGCGGTCATTCTTTAATTCGCTCATTGGGGACTCCATGGATTAATTCTGCGGCGTATTGTATCACTCTCGGCGGACAACAAAAGTGCCCATTTGTTAACCGGATCAAGTTTATAGCAACAATCTTATCACCATAATTGCGGCCACTAGGGCTCTCATGATACAAAATCTGCGCGCTAGTAATAATAACAATAACTTTGCTTCTAGAAAGCAAAATAACTGCACCTTACCCCTCCTTTCGGAGGGTTTTTTTATTCTATTTTTCAGTCATTAATTGTATCGTATGCTCGATAAGATCACGTGCAATGGTACCAGGCGGCGCCAAATCAGGTAGCTGTTCTGCAGATGCCCAAATGGCATCACTTAACTCTTCATAATCAGGTTTTAAATCACCACCATCGTAGTCAGCCAGAAAGCCCATCATTAGGTTCGACGGAAAGGCCCACGGTTGGCTACCAAAGTAACGTATATTGGTAACGGTTATCCCTGTTTCTTCTTGCACTTCCCGGGCAACACACTCTTCCAAGGTTTCACCGGCTTCAACGAAGCCCGCGATGACCGTGTACATACCCGTTTTATGCCGAGGGTGCTGAGCGAGTAAAATTTTATCGCTCTTACGTACAGCCACAATGACACATGGTGACAGCCTTGGATAATGGTGAGTATGGCATTGCCCGCATACCATGGCGGTTTCTTTCTCGCCTAGGAGGCACTCTCCACCACATTGCGCACAATAGCGCTGGCTCTCACGCATATATGAAAGCTGAGTCGCTTTTCCCGCCAAATTAAACAGTTTGCCATCGAGAGACAGCAATTCTCGCTGACTATGAAACCCTTCAGCTGGCATATCTTGTGGCGCATCTAACCAATAAACCGGATGATCTTGATATTCACCAATTTTTAAAGCGTTTGCACTATCTACATGCAATTTTTCGCGAGTGAGCAGCGGAAGTGTATGGTTTTGCAAATATAATGTGCGATTTTTAACTACGCACCAATAAGCTAATTCTTGTTTTTTTAACATCAATGTTACATCCATCCTTGCAGGGTGTCGTTTTTACTGGCAATCTAAACTTAGTAGCGGAAATGAATCCGCGATACCTCACTGAAAAATTCATCAACGAGGTATAATACAAGGTACTCTTATATAAGAGATTGACAGGTATCGTTTTCAGTACCCCTGTCTCGGTACTGTAGATCATGAGGGCATGGTCATGTTAAGCAAATTTGAGCAAGTTCAAAAGCAATGGGGTGGTACAAGTGACGTTATTGATCACTGGCTACTATCACGACAGCAATTACTCATCGATTACTGCAAGTTAGCAGGTCTTCCCCCTTTCGAGCAAAATAATCGACAGCTTCCCACTTCTGCACAACTGCAACTTTTTAGCCAACAATTAGTCGACTATATCTCTGAAGGTCACTTCAAGATCTACGATATGGTCATGGAACGCTGGAATGCGACGGGCTATTCACCAACAGAAGAAATTGCCCAGTTGTATACACAAATCACCCAGACAACTGATCCACTGTTAAATTTTTCAGAGAAATACTGCGACACCAATGAAGGTAATGAGCTCGATCATTTTGATGCTGACTTATCTGGTATTGGTGAGCTTATCGAAATACGTTTCGCGCTTGAAGATAGATTAATTGAATTGATCAGTGAAAGCCTAGCCTGCCCTCCGGGCGCGTAGACTTTCATACAACAGCCCTCCACCAGCCTAGCAATCGTTGGGCTGGCATTTTACATGCCGAATTTCACTCCTCTAAATATTTACTCCCTTCTTTAGTACCTGATTTCTTTTATGCCTTCTGGAAAGGTCTTTACTGCTCCTCACCTTTGTAGACCTACTAGCAGGCAATAAAAAAGGCACCCCGAAGGATGCCTTTTTTTAGCTAACACTAAACAACAATGATTAATCGTCGCTTAGGCCTGCGTTAAGTAGTGCTGCAAGATCTTGCGACGCCTGCTCTGCATCTACCTGAGGTGCTACTGGCTCTAGCTCTGCATCACGATCACGCTGACGTTTCTGGTGGTACGCATAACCGGTACCAGCAGGGATCAGACGACCAACGATAACGTTCTCTTTCAGGCCACGTAATTCATCACGCTTACCAGAAACCGCAGCTTCTGTTAGTACGCGAGTTGTTTCCTGGAACGATGCCGCTGAAATGAACGATTCAGTTGCAAGCGATGCCTTAGTGATACCCAGTAGATCACGCTCGTATGTTGCAATTAGCTTACCTTCAGCTTCAAGCTTACGGTTAGTAATTGTTACGCGAGAGTACTCTAGCTGCTCACCAGGTAAGAACTCAGAGTCACCAGCCGTTACGATAGTAACTTTACGCAGCATCTGACGAATGATTGTCTCGATGTGCTTATCGTTAATCTTAACGCCCTGTAGACGGTAAACTTCCTGAACCTCGTTTACGATGTATTCTGCAACTGCGTGAACACCACGTAGACGCAAGATATCGTGCGGAGCTTCTGGACCATCGGCGATTACATCACCTTTCTCAACCTTCTCACCTTCGAATACGTTCAACTGGCGCCACTTAGGAACCATTTCTTCGTATGCGTTGCCTTCAGAAGGCGTGATGATTAGGCGACGTTTACCTTTAGTCTCTTTACCGAACGAAACCATACCCGTGATTTCAGCAAGAATTGCTGGCTCTTTCGGCTTACGTGCTTCGAACAGGTCAGCAACTCGTGGTAGACCACCGGTGATATCTTTCGTACCGCCAGATGCTTGAGGAATACGTGCTAACGTATCACCAATACCAACCATTGCGCCATCTTCTAGCTGGATGATAGCTTTACCCGGTAGGAAGTATTGTGCAGGTACTTCAGTACCGGCGATCATTACATCATGACCGTTATCATCAACTAGCTTAACTGTTGGACGCATGTCTTTACCCGCACCGGTACGCTCTGCAGCGTCTAGTACAGTGATCATAGACAGACCTGTTAAATCATCAGTTTGACGAGAAACAGTTACGCCATCAATTAGGTCAACAAATTGGATACGACCTGCCACTTCAGTGATGATTGGCATTGTGTGCGGGTCCCAGTTAGCGATAATTTCGCCAGCTTTAACTTCCGCAGCATCACCTTTAGATAGGTGTGAGCCGTATGGCAGTTTGTAGTTTTCTTTAGTACGACCAAACTCATCGATAACGCTCATTTCTGACGCACGAGAAGTGATAACTAGCTTGCCTTCGTTGTTAGTAACAAACTTGGCATTGTGTAGTTTCATCGAACCGTTGTTCTTAACCTGGATGCTGTTTTCAGCAGCAGCTGCAGATGCCGCACCACCAATGTGGAACGTACGCATTGTAAGCTGTGTACCTGGTTCACCGATTGACTGAGCAGCAACAACACCGACTGCTTCACCCGTGTTAATCAAGTGACCACGTGCTAAATCACGACCGTAACAAAGTTTACAACAACCGAAGTCGTTCTCACACGTTACAACCGAGCGTACTTTCACCTGGTCTACAGAGTTCTCTTCCAGGATGTCACACCACTTCTCATCAAGAAGCGTGTTACGTGGAGCAAGAACTTCATCAGTACCTGGCTTAATAACGTCTTCAGCAACAACACGACCAAGAACGCGATCACCTAGTTGCTCTTTAACATCACCACCTTCAACAAGAGGAGTCATGGTGATACCAGCATGCGTACCACAATCGTCCGCAGTAATTACTACGTCCTGTGCTACGTCAACTAGACGACGTGTTAGGTAACCGGAGTTAGCTGTCTTAAGTGCGGTATCCGCAAGACCCTTACGAGCACCGTGAGTAGAGATGAAGTACTGTAGTACGTTCAAACCTTCTTTAAAGTTCGCAGTGATCGGCGTTTCGATGATCGAGCCATCCGGCTTAGCCATCAGACCACGCATACCAGCAAGCTGACGAATCTGTGCCGCAGAACCACGAGCACCAGAATCGGCCATCATGTATACACTGTTGAACGATTTTTGCTGTTCTTCTTCACCGTCACGGTTAATTACGGTTTCAACAGACAGGTTATCCATCATCGCTTTAGCAACCTGCTCATTGGCTGTTGCCCAGATATCGATAACTTTGTTGTAACGTTCACCAGCAGTTACAAGACCAGATTGGAATTGCTCTTGAATTTCTGCAACTTCAGCTTCAGCTTCAGCGATCTTAGTGTATTTCGCTTCTGGCACGACCATATCGTCGATACCAACAGACACACCAGATAGTGCCGCGTAAGCAAAACCTGTGTACATGATTTGGTCAGCAAAGACGACAGTCTCTTTCATACCCAATTCACGGTAACAAGTGTTCAGCAACTTAGAAATCTGCTTCTTGCCTAGCGCTTCAGTGTTCACAAGATCATAAGAAAGACCTTTTGGAACAATCGTCCATAGCATTGCACGGCCAACAGTTGTGTCGATAAGCTTAGTATCAGCAACTAGGTTGCCTTGCTCATCGTAGCGGTGCTCTGTAATACGAACTTTAACGCGAGCATGAAGCTCTGCATTCTTAGTACGGTATGCTTTCTCTGCTTCTGCAGGTCCAGCAAGGTACATGCCTTCACCCTTCGCGTTGATTTTCTCACGCGTCATGTAGTAAAGACCCAATACAACATCCTGAGAAGGAACGATGATTGGATCACCAGACGCTGGCGATAGGATGTTATTGGTAGACATCATCAGTGCACGAGCTTCTAGCTGTGCTTCCAGAGTTAGAGGTACGTGTACCGCCATCTGGTCACCATCGAAGTCGGCGTTATATGCCGCACATACTAGTGGGTGAAGCTGAATTGCTTTACCTTCGATAAGTACTGGTTCAAATGCCTGAATACCTAGACGGTGCAATGTTGGTGCACGGTTAAGCATTACTGGGTGTTCACGAATCACTTCGTCTAGGATATCCCAAACAACAGCTTCTTCGCGTTCTACCATTTTCTTAGCAGCTTTGATCGTTGTCGCAAGACCACGAGTTTCTAGCTTACCGTAGATGAATGGCTTAAATAGCTCTAGTGCCATCTTCTTAGGAAGACCACACTGATGCAGGCGTAGGTATGGACCTACTGTGATAACAGAACGACCTGAGTAGTCTACACGCTTACCAAGAAGGTTCTGACGGAAACGACCTTGCTTACCTTTGATCATATCTGCCAAAGATTTAAGAGGACGCTTATTTGAACCAGTGATAGCGCGGCCACGACGACCGTTATCTAGCAATGCATCAACAGACTCCTGAAGCATACGTTTTTCGTTACGTACGATAATATCAGGAGCAGCCAGATCTAGAAGACGCTTCAGACGGTTGTTACGGTTAATTACGCGACGGTACAGATCATTCAGATCTGAAGTTGCGAAACGACCACCATCTAGCGGTACCAACGGACGTAGATCCGGCGGCAGAACTGGCAATACAGACAGGATCATCCACTCTGGGTTGTTACCTGACTGTAGGAATGCTTCTACAAGCTTAAGGCGCTTGGTTAGTTTCTTACGCTTAGTTTCAGAGTTAGTTTCTTCTAGCTCTTCACGCATAAGTTCGATTTCAGCATTTAGGTCCATATTGGCCAATAATGCTTTAACCGCTTCTGCACCCATCTTCGCGTCGAACTCATCGCCCCACTCTTCAAGTGCATCAAGGTACTGTTCTTCTGACAGTAACTGACTACGCTCAAGGTTGGTCATACCAGGTTCAACGACAACATATGATTCGAAGTAAAGTACACGCTCGATATCACGTAGTGGCATGTCCATTAACAGACCGATACGAGATGGCAGTGACTTAAGGAACCAGATGTGGGCAACAGGTGAAGCTAGTTCGATGTGACCCATACGTTCACGGCGAACTTTGGTCTGAGTAACCTCAACACCACATTTTTCACAGATAACACCACGGTGCTTCAGGCGTTTATATTTGCCACAAAGACATTCGTAGTCTTTTACTGGGCCAAAGATACGTGCACAGAATAGACCGTCACGCTCAGGCTTAAAAGTACGGTAGTTGATGGTTTCTGGTTTTTTAACTTCACCAAAAGACCATGAACGGATCATGTCAGGTGAAGCAAGACCGATTTTGATTGCATCAAATTCTTCAGTCTTGTGTTGTGCTTTCAGAAACTTAAGTAAGTCTTTCACATTTGGCTCCTGTGAGGAGTTGACCCATAAAGGCGCCAGTCTGCTGGCGCCTTCATATTTATACCGGAGTAACTAATAAGGTTGGCAATGCCGTACTTATTCGTCTTCCAGCTCGATGTTGATACCCAACGAGCGGATTTCTTTCAACAATACGTTGAACGATTCCGGCATACCAGGTTCCATACGATGGTCGCCATCGACGATGTTCTTATACATCTTCGTACGGCCGTTAACGTCATCCGACTTAACAGTTAGCATTTCCTGTAGAGTGTAAGCAGCACCATATGCTTCTAGTGCCCATACTTCCATCTCACCGAAACGCTGACCACCGAACTGAGCTTTACCACCCAGCGGCTGCTGAGTAACAAGGCTGTAAGAACCGGTAGAACGGGCATGCATCTTGTCATCAACCAAGTGGTTCAGTTTCAGCATGTACATGTAACCAACGGTTACAGGACGCTCAAACATGTCACCGGTGCGACCGTCAAACAATTTCAACTGACCAGATTCAGGTAGATCACCAAGCTTCAGCAGTTCTTTGATCGATGACTCAGGAGCACCATCAAATACTGGCGTTGCAATTGGTAGACCCGCACGTAAGTTCTGAACTAGAGTGCGAACTTGATCATCAGACAGCTCAGCAATATCTACGTTCTGGCGAGTATCACCAAGATCGTAAACTTTCTGTAGGAAGTTACGGAACTTATGTAACTCCTGCTGTTGCTTAAGCATCTCGTTCAGTTTGTCACCGATACCTTTCGCTGCAAGACCTAAGTGAGTCTCCAGGATCTGACCGATGTTCATACGAGACGGTACACCCAATGGGTTAAGTACGATGTCTACAGTCTGACCTTTTTCATCGTACGGCATGTCTTCAACAGGGTTAATCTTAGAGATTACACCTTTGTTACCGTGACGACCCGCCATCTTATCACCAGGTTGAATACGACGCTTAACAGCTAGGTAAACCTTAACAATTTTAAGGACACCTGGTGCTAGGTCATCACCCTGAGTGATCTTACGACGCTTAGTTTCAAACTTTTTATCAAATTCAGCTTTTAGCTCGTCATACTGCTCAGCAAGCTGTTCCAGTTGATTCTGCAAAGCTTCATCGTCAAGCGTTTGTGCAAACAGTGTTTCG
The DNA here is from genome assembly GCF_050336715.1 of Photobacterium makurazakiensis. Classification (NCBI taxonomy): domain Bacteria; kingdom Pseudomonadati; phylum Pseudomonadota; class Gammaproteobacteria; order Vibrionales; family Vibrionaceae; genus Photobacterium; species Photobacterium makurazakiensis. The sequence continues at coordinate 7,180 of NZ_JAKJSJ010000033.1, read as the reverse complement.
CGGTTCATTGAAGATAGTTTATCTTCGCTGTAACCCGCAGAAAGTAGAAGCGTACGAACACGAGCAAGAAGACCACCCTCAAGGATCTGGAATTCTTCTGTGATATCTTTCTTCGCTTCTTTCAGCTGCATCTCTTCAATTTCAAGAGCACGCTTGTCTTTTTCTACGCCATCACGTGTAAATACTTGCACGTCGATGATCGTACCAGACACAGAGTTTGGTACACGTAGTGAAGAATCTTTAACATCTGATGCTTTTTCACCGAAGATAGCACGTAGTAGCTTCTCTTCAGGAGTCAGCTGAGTTTCACCTTTAGGTGTCACTTTACCAACTAGGATGTCACCACCCTTAACTTCAGCACCGATGTAAACGATACCTGACTCATCCAGCTTAGAAAGTGCCGCTTCACCCACGTTAGGGATATCAGCAGTGATTTCTTCAGCACCTAGCTTCGTATCACGCGCCACACAAGAAAGCTCTTGGATGTGGATAGTTGTCAGGCGATCTTCCTGAACAACGCGTTCTGAAACTAAGATGGAATCCTCAAAGTTGTAACCATTCCAAGGCATGAACGCGATACGCATGTTCTGGCCAAGGGCTAGTTCACCAAGGTCTGTTGAAGGACCATCTGCAAGTACATCGCCACGTGACACAGGTTCGCCAGGCATCACAGTTGGACGCTGGTTGATACATGTGTTCTGGTTAGAACGGGTGTACTTAGTCAGGTTGTAGATGTCGATACCAGCTTCACCTGGTACTAGCTCATCTTCGTTAACTTTGATAACGATACGAGAAGCATCTACTGACTGTACTTGACCGCCACGTTTAGCTACGGCTGTTACACCGGAGTCAACAGCTACGTTACGCTCGATACCTGTACCAACTAACGGCTTATCAGCACGTAGTGTTGGAACAGCCTGACGTTGCATGTTCGCCCCCATTAGGGCACGGTTAGCATCATCGTGCTCTAGGAATGGGATCAGAGATGCCGCCACCGATACAACCTGGTTGGTTGCAACGTCCATGTACTGAACATGGTCACGTGGGTGCAGACCTGAATCACCTTTCTGGCGAGCAGTGATCAGTTCATCCGAGAATGAACCATCGTCATTAAGCGCGGCGTTTGCCTGTGCAATAACATACTGGCCTTCTTCGATAGCAGATAGGTACTCGATATCCTCGGTTACCTTGCCATCAACTACTTTACGGTATGGTGTTTCTAAGAAACCGTAAGGGTTACACTGCGCAAAAGCTGACAGTGAGTTGATTAGACCGATGTTTGGACCTTCAGGTGTTTCGATTGGACATAGACGACCGTAGTGAGTCGCGTGTACATCTCGAACTTCAAAACCTGCACGTTCACGAGTCAGACCACCTGGGCCAAGCGCCGAGATACGACGTTTGTGAGTAACTTCTGACAGTGGGTTATTCTGGTCCATAAACTGAGACAGTTGTGAAGAGCCAAAGAACTCTTTTACTGCCGCAGAAATTGGTTTCGCATTAATTAGGTCTTGAGGCATGATTGCATCAAGATCGCCTAGGCTTAGACGCTCTTTAACAGCACGCTCAACACGAACTAGACCAACGCGGAACTGGTTTTCAGCCATTTCACCAACAGAACGGATACGACGGTTACCAAGGTGGTCGATATCATCAACTTCACCACGGCCGTTACGAATCTCGATCAGTTTCTTCATCACTTCGATAATATCGCTGTGATCAAGAATACCTGCACCCGTTGTTTCTTCACGTAGAAGTGAGCTGTTGAACTTCATACGGCCCACAGCAGATAGATCGTAGCGCTCTTCAGAGAAGAACAAGCTCTCGAACAACTGCTCAGCAGCTTCACGTGTTGGTGGCTCACCAGGACGCATCATGCGGTAGATTTCAACTAACGCACTCAGACGGTCAGTAGTACTGTCGACACGGATGGTGTCAGACATGTACGGACCGTAATCCAAATCATTGGTGAACAAGACTTCAAGAGACTTGTGACCTGCTTGAGAAAGCAGAGCAAGTGCCTCTAGGCTCAATTCTTGGTTCGCAGCTGCAATTAGCTCGCCAGTATCTTCGTTCACGTAATCACGTGCAGCGATTTTACCTACGATATATTCAACAGGCACTTCGATGTGATCAACACCGTCTTTGCCAAGCTGGCGAATATGACGAGCGGTGATACGGCGGCCTTGTTCTACGTACAGTTTACCATTCGCTTCGATGTTGAAACTTGCAGTTTCACCACGTAGGCGTTCAGGTACTAGCTCCATAACCAGAGACTTGCCCTGCACTTCGAAGTTTACTTTATCGAAGAACATGTCAAGGATCTGCTCAGTTGTGTAGCCTAGAGCACGAAGAATAATAGAAGCTGGAAGCTTACGACGACGGTCGATACGTACGAATACGTTATCCTTAGGATCAAATTCGAAATCCAACCATGAACCACGGTATGGGATTACGCGTGCGTTATATAGCACTTTACCTGAGGAGTGGGTTTTACCCTTATCGCTGTCGAAGAAGACACCCGGGCTACGGTGCAGCTGGGATACGATAACCCTCTCGGTACCGTTAATAACGAAAGTACCGTTATCAGTCATGAGCGGAATTTCGCCCATGTAAACTTCTTGTTCTTTGATGTCTTTAACTGTGCCAGCAGGTGCGTCTTTGTCGTACATAACAAGACGAAGCTTTACACGTAGCGGAGCTGAATAAGTTACGCCACGAATTTGACATTCTTTAACATCGAAGACCGGCTCACCGAGACGATAGCTAACGTATTGCAGCTCGGAATTGCCGTTATAGCTCTGAATTGGAAAAACAGAACGAAAGGCAGCTTCTAGACCGTAATGCCCTTCTGGATCCTGCTCGATGAACTTTTTAAAAGACTCAAGCTGGATCGACAGCAAGTATGGTATGTCCAACACTTGTGGACGCTTACCAAAATCCTTACGGATACGCTTTTTCTCGGTATAAGAGTAAACCATAGGTTCCTCAGATCGCTGATAAGTGATCCAAACTGCTCAAAACGAGGAGCAGTGACTAATGACACTGTTTATTGTAGGAACAGCTTTATGAAAAAACTGTTTTTTTGCACGAATAGTGGTCGCAAAACAATGTGAAAAACACCACTACCCTACAGCGCAAAAAGGCCGGTGGCAATTAGCCACCAGCCATTAGCCAATTAAGGCTAAGAAATTAAGTAATTATTACTTAATTTCAACAGAAGCACCAACTTCTTCTAGCTGTGCTTTAAGAGCGTCAGCTTCAGCTTGGTCAACGCCTTCTTTAAGAGCAGAAGGAGCGTTGTCTACAAGAGCTTTAGCTTCTTTAAGACCTAGGCCAGTTGCGCCACGTACAGCTTTGATAACTTGTACTTTCTGTGAACCAGCAGCTGTTAGGATTACGTCAAACTCAGTTTGCTCTTCAGCAGCTTCTGCTGCTGCGCCGCCTGCTACAACTGCAGCTGCAGCAGTAACACCGAATTTTTCTTCCATAGCTTCGATAAGCTCAACAACTTGCATTACAGACATTTCTGCAACTGCGTCTAGGATTTGCTCGTTAGTGATAGACATAACAATTCTCTTTGAAATCAACAATTAATTTAATATAGCGTTCAGATAAAACAGGGACAATTAAGCCGCTGCTTCTTCTTTCTGATCGCGTACAGCTGCGATAGTACGTACCAGCTTGCCAGCTGAAGCTTCTTTCATGCACATCATTAGGCGTGCAATAGCTTCGTCGTAAGTTGGTAGTGTCGCAAGAATTTCTGCGTCAGCAACAGCGCCTTCGAATGCGGCTGCTTTGATCTCGAAATCTTTATTCTCTTTAGCAAAGTCTTTGAAAAGACGTGCTGCAGCACCTGGGTGCTCATTAGAGAAACCGATTAGTGAAGGACCAACGAAAACGTCTTGTAGACATTCGAAATCAGTACCTTCAACTGCACGACGTGCTAGTGTGTTACGAACAACTTTCAGGTAAACGCCGTTTTCACGAGCTTGTTTACGTAGAGAAGTCATCGCACCAACTGCAACGCCACGAGAGTCAGCAACAACTGCAGACAGGGCACCATTGGCAGCTTCGTTGACTTCAGCAACAATTGCTTTTTTGTCTTGAAGATTTAATGCCATTGGAATAGCTCCTGGATTTAGCTGGGTTTCCCCAGTCATTACACCACTCACTGCCAGTATGACAGGAGAGTATTTACGGCGCAGATCCAAGATAGATTTACATCAATCATGTTCTGGCACCGTCTACGTAGGTAAATTAAGCTCTTAAGAGCACCTACGGTCTTGGACGAAGGTTAATTGACGAGCAATTAACCTCAGCCATGAATTTGTGAACGCCAAATTATACACTAAATTGACGTTTCTGCAAATTATTGTGCGTTAGTTTCCAGAGTATTCTGGTCTAGCGCCACACCTGCACCCATAGTGGTAGAGATGCTCACTTTCTTAATGAAGTGACCTTTCGCTGAAGAAGGCTTCGCTTTCTTCAGTGCAACTAGAAGAGACTCAAGGTTCTCTTTAAGTTGTGCAGCATCAAAGTCCACTTTACCGATAGTAGTGTGGATGATGCCGTTTTTGTCGTTACGGTAACGAACCTGACCAGCTTTAGCATTTTTAACTGCTTGAGCAACGTTAGGAGTTACAGTACCAACTTTAGGGTTTGGCATTAGACCGCGAGGACCAAGAATAGTACCAAGCTGACCAACAACACGCATTGCATCTGGAGATGCAACAACAACGTCGAAGTTCATTTCGCCTTTCTTAACTTGCTCAGCAAGATCTTCCATACCCACTAGGTCAGCACCAGCTTCTTTAGCAGCTTCAGCATTTGCACCCTGAGTGAATACCGCAACGCGGATTTCACGGCCAGTACCGTGTGGAAGCACAGTTGCGCCACGAACGTTCTGGTCAGATTTACGTGCATCGATGCCAAGATTAACTGCAACGTCAACACTTTCAGTGAATTTAGCAGTCGCTAATTCTTTTAGAAGAGCAACAGCTTCGTTGATATCGTACTCTTTAGTAACGTCAACTTTGTCACGAATAACGCGCATGCGCTTAGTTAGTTTTGCCATTATCTTAACCCTCTACCACTAGACCCATTGAACGAGCAGTACCAGCAATCGAACGCTTCATAGCTTCGATGTCAGCACCTGTCATGTCCGCAGCTTTAGTTTCTGCGATCTCTTGGATCTGAGCGTCAGTTACAGTACCAACTTTCTCAGTGTTCGGGCGGCCAGAACCAGACTTAACGCCAGCAGCTTTCTTAAGAAGAACAGCAGCAGGTGGAGTCTTAGTAATGAACGTGAAAGAACGGTCATTGTATACTGTGATAACAACTGGAGTCGGTAGACCTTTCTCAATTGAGTCAGTCTTAGCGTTAAACGCCTTACAGAATTCCATGATGTTTACACCATGTTGACCAAGAGCTGGACCAACCGGTGGACTTGGGTTTGCTGCACCAGCTGCAACTTGCAGCTTGATGTAAGCTTCTACTTTTTTAGCCATTGCTATATACCTAAATTTGGGTTCAAACGTCTATTTTCGAAAATAGACTCCCCGTCTAACGAAAGGGCGCGAAATTATAGTCCAATTTCACGCCCCTGACAACACAAGTTGATTACTTATTGATCAACTCTTTTCAACCTGTCCAAACTCCAGTTCGACTGGGGTTGCACGGCCAAAAATAGAGACAGATACTTTAACGCGGCTCTTGTCGTAATCGACTTCTTCCACAACGCCGTTAAAGTCTGCAAACGGTCCATCGGTAACACGTACAACTTCACCTGGTTCAAACATCGTTTTGTGAACAGGTGACTCGCTTGCTTTCTCTAGACGATTAAGAATAGCATCCGCTTCTTTATCCGAGATTGGTGCAGGACGATCTGATGTACCGCCGATGAAACCCATAACACGAGGGATACTACGTACCAAGTGCCATGTTTCATCATTCATTACCATCTGTACTAGCACATAGCCTGGGAAGAACTTACGTTCACTCTTACGGCGCTGGCCTGCACGCACTTCAACAACTTCCTCGGTAGGTACTAGTACCTCATCAAAGTAGTCTTCCATGCTATGCATTTTGATATGCTCACGTAGAGATTGTGCGACACGGCCTTCAAAGCCAGAAAATGCCTGCACTACATACCATCGTTTTTTTGGAGCTTCGCTCATGAACTTTTACCTCACACACCGGTAACTAAGCGGACTAGACGGACCATGATACCGTCAATACCCCACAAGGCTAACGCCATAATGACAGTGACTGCTAATACGATAAAGGTTGTCTGCGTAGCTTCCTGACGAGTAGGCCATACTACCTTGCGGACTTCCATGCGCGATTCGCGTGCAAACGTGATCGCGGTTTTACCTTTTGCTGTAAATGCAGCAAGGCCACCAGCCATTGCCACAAGAGCAACAACCGCAGCAGCACGCAGCACTACAGAAACATCACTGTACAGGTAATTACCAACCACAGCGGCAGCTAGCAAAGCAAAGATAGTGACCCACTTTAGGCCATCCATACTGCTTGAACTGCTTTGGTTTTCGGCATTCGCTTTCATACAACCAACCTGTAACTAGTCTCAATATAGACGAAAATAACCCCGCGTTGGCGAGGCTAATTATGAAGAAAAGCACTAATGCCTTGATTACATGTTAAAAAACTTCATAGTGAAAATGTTTTCTTCTGCATTCTTGAGCAAAAAACACACTACTTCAAGAGATAGCGCAGAAAAAGGGCATCAAATGATGCCCTTTTTGGTACCGTTTCGTCAAATATTATTCAACGATTGTTGCTACAACACCAGCACCAACAGTACGGCCACCTTCACGGATAGCAAAACGTAGACCTTCGTCCATCGCGATAGGTGCGATTAGAGTAACAGTCATAGAGATGTTATCACCAGGCATTACCATTTCTACGCCTTCAGGTAGTTCGATAGTACCTGTTACGTCAGTTGTACGGAAGTAGAACTGTGGACGGTAACCTTTGAAGAAAGGAGTGTGACGACCGCCTTCATCTTTAGAAAGAACATAGATTTCTGAAGTGAAAGTAGTGTGTGGAGTGATTGAACCTGGCTTAGCAAGAACTTGGCCACGCTCAACTTCGTCACGCTTAGTACCACGTAGAAGAACACCAACGTTCTCACCAGCACGGCCTTCGTCAAGAAGCT
>NZ_JAKJSJ010000032.1:0-81833 GCF_050336715.1 Photobacterium makurazakiensis | reverse complement strand
TTTATATAATGAAGCAGGCTTCAAAGTGGTGATGGATAATGAGTAAATTAGACCGATTAGACATGAAACAACTGAGGGTTTTCCAAGCGTTGATACGTGAAGAAAATGCATCGAAAGCCGCTAATCAACTCGGGTTGACGCAGCAAGCTGTAAGCGAACACCTAAAAAAGCTCAGGGACGTATTTGATGATCGGTTGTTTATTAGAAAAACAAACGGTTTTGTTCCGACACCATTTGCTCAACAGCTATCGATTAAGATTGATAAGTTACTCATTGATTTCAATACACTGTTGTCACCGACAACGTTTAAGCCAGAAAAGGTTAGCGGTACTTTCGTGATTGCTGCCACCGATTATGCTCAACAAGTTGTTTTGCCGGATTTGATTGCAAAGCTAAGGATACAATCACCGAATTTAAAGCTCATTGTTAGAGATTTTGAAATCGATAGCCTGCATGAACTGATGGAAAGCGGTAAAGTCCATTTAGCCATTGCCTTCCCTGATTACATCCCAAATAGTTACCCAATAGTAAAACTGTTTGAAGAGCATCATGTATGCGTTTCATCAGTAAGTTCATCTATCTCGCAAACCACGCCTTCATTAGCTGATATTGCCAATTACCCAACGATCATTGCTTCTCCATCTCGCCCAAACTTTAAAGGCTCGATTGATGATTGGTTCTCTCAATTTGGCTTAAAGCGGAATATTGTTGTGTCAGCACCCTGCTTCTCTATTGTCCCTATGTACCTTGAAACAACCGACTCGATTGCTTTTCTACCATCGAGAGCGATTAAAGGGTTAGACATTGTTGAAATACCACTAGAACAGTCACCTGATAGTTTTGATGTTATCGCGGCTTGGCATCCTCGCTACAATGACGACCAACTGCAAAAGTGGGTTATATCTTTACTTGATGTCGAGTAAAGGCACCCGCTTGACGTAGAATGCGAGTAACACGGTAATCGCGTAAAACACGTGCGATATCAATAATTGAAAGTCGACACTTTCATAAAATGGTCAAAACACTGTTATCAAGTTAGATTATGAGCCAAACTGACATTCAACACACTATCGCGAGTTTCACGTCAATTGAGCAAGCACTCGATTACTTTGATATTGGCTTTGATAGTCGCTTTATCAATGAGCACCGTACTGAGTTAGTAAAACGCTTTAATGGATACTTGATCCTTGAGAAGCCTGATGATTGGTTTTCAGGTCGACGAGCACTGAAAAATGCTTATTGCAAAATACAGCGAAGCCAACTCGATAAGCACACCCGATCTGCTTGCCGAGGGTGCACATCTTGCCAGCGTCGATAAGCGTTCAGAAGTAAATTGAATCAACACGATTGATAACTCGATTAGTCCGCAAACTGAATACCTGATTTAATACTGATGTTGAGATTTGTCATTCTCTATTCTCTCATATTCAAGGTATATAAATGTTTGCAGTTGATGATCTAGTCGTAGCAACTAAAGGGGTTGATTTAGGCCAAATGGTTGTTACAGGCACGAGTGGTGGTGATTTTTACGTACACGTGAAAGCGGGCGATAAAAAGCTTACTTACCCAGCTCAAGATTTAAAAAAAGCATAATACATTGCTGACCAATCGCTAAAAGGTAGCTAACGAGCTACCTTTTTATTATTCACCTATTATCACTCTTTTCATCCTCCACCAGCCTATCTAAGCACGTATTTCTCAGTTGATAATTCAACTCAATATTGTCGTATAATGACCTATATACATTTATCTGTATTACTCATAATGTCATTAAATAGAGGCATTCATTGAAAAGTTAGGATAACAGCTTAAGAACTATAAAATTTAGCCGCTATTACATCATTATCCATATTCTAAAAGTCGTTTAATCACACGGCTTTTGTATCAACTACATGACGTGTAGAACGGATATAATTAAGCTGCAAGGAAGCAGCACATAACCTCACACTTTGATTAAACCTCTCCTTTAATCAATTTACCTATTCCTTTTACTCGCTATTCAATTGATCAGAATCAATTTTATTTAACTTAGCTTTATACCCTAAGAGCTTAGAGTATGACACCTAGCCTTAATCTGGTTAAAATACGTACAATGCGTATTCACCAACCCGTTAGGTAACATGACTTGTTTGTGATTTTGATGCACTGATTCCAATTAGTTTTATTCATTGTTTAAAGGAGTAATCATGAAAAAGGTAAAACTAGCTGCTTGCCCAATATGTGAGTGTGAAGATATCGGTAAGCAGAAGCAGTTAGGTATTCTAACCGATGATTTTGTTTGTAGCCATTGTCAGTATATAAGTAAAAAGCGTGAATTTTTAAATACTTACAAACATATTCACCGCTAAAAAATGAACCTACCAATAGCGTTAAGACAATGAAAATTCTGAAATTGTCTATTGCAGTCAGAAGGCTACACCATTCTGACTGTATACATTGCTAATACAATAGTTAAGCCATTCTTTACAAAAGCTTCGATTACAAAAAAGAACAACTTAACTAAATTTGGTCTTTATTTAATTGCTGCAATAAACTCATAAATCGATGCTTACCTTGCAAAATATGATCATGCATAGCTTTGGCAGCTCGCTCACAATCACCGTCAACTAAGTAACCAATAATTTGGCAGTGTTCATCAGTCGAATCATTTACTGAAGTACTTACCTTAAAACTACGTAAACAGCTAAGTGTTTGCTTTTTATTGAGGTCATCCAATAACTCTACTAACAATGAATTATCACATAATGAGTAAATAGCTCGGTGGAAATCCCAGTTTTGCTTCATCGCATCACCAGGACGATCGTTATTAAAAGATTCGATCATCTCCTGATTTTTTCGCTTTAACTCTTGAGCGATTTTTGGGCTGATATTTAATGTGGCCTGCTTAACCGCCATTAGTGCTAAGTGCGCCCTTAAATCAAACATCTCAAGGGTTTCGGTAAGGCTATAGTCACGAACAAATACCCCTTTATGAGGCACAACTTGTACCACACCCGTCTGCTCAAGTAGCTTGAATGCTTCCCGAATCAACCCTCTACTATGGCCAAGTTCTTGAGTAAAGCGAACTTCTTTGAGGTGTTCACCGGGCTCAAACTCTCCGGAAAATATTCGCAATTCCAAATCGGCTACTAACGCCTGTAAGCGAGTCGATTTTTGTTCTGCAACCACCCTAACCCCTTTTTAAATAGTCACTTTTTAGCAACTAATATATCGCGATGGGATTAGATAGCAACCTGATTTAGTTTATTCGTTATCGCATCCCAAACCTCATCAAAACTATGATTACGGTTACGAACGCAAACTGCCGCCACTTGCTCACACAATATGCAACATCTTGGTGATAAATCAAGTTCACTTCGACCAACAGTAATACCTTTACTGTTTACCAAATCAAAGTCCGCCAGACGCCCTAAGGGGTCGTGCTGTTCAATCTCAACAGTCATTTGTTTCAACTTTGCGCTGGGCGAAGAAACTACCCACATAATGTAGTTCCCATCCGCAGAATCCGCTTCTACTTTGGCCGTTACCTCAATATTTTCACTCTCTAATTTAGCTTCAAACTGCTGAGATAAACGTTGCAGCGCCAATTGGCTTTGGGGTGGGTTTTTATTTGTGCCCGGAATATTTAGCGCTAAACAAATAACACAGGAATTATAACGTTTAGCTAAGGCTAAACGTTTATTCCAACGCTGTTCTCGGGCGTCTAAAATAGCGGAGACAATTCTTTTTTCTTGATTCATGCGTTCTCCAAAGATGCCGGTAAACACGCGTTTACCAGCTTTGATTTAGCGGTAAATCTGATCAAGGATAGAGCCATCACGGTACTCGACCGTGGCAATATGCTGCTGCCCCTGCTTGCGTAGTTCAGGCTCTCCCGCAATCATCACGGCTTTTTTACGTAATTCCTGCATCGTAAATACTGGCAGGCCTGCATCACGGCACATCATTGCCAGTTCAGGACGACGAGGGTTAGGAGTAACGCCATACTCTGTAATCAGCAGGTCAACAGTGTGACCTGGTGTACTGATCACCGATACTTTATCGACAACGATAGGTAAACGAGCGCGTAATAAAGGTGCGACAATAATCGTCAAGTCCGCACCTGCGGCAGCGTCACTGTGCCCGCCTGAGCCGCCGATAAGTATGCCGTTCGAATCTGTATGGACGTTGACATTAAAATCGGAATCGATCTCAGTTGCCCCTAACAGTACTGCGCTTAGCCCTGCAGTAAAGCAAGACTTACGTTGTGGATTAGCATATTGGGAGGCCGTAATTTCATGATGACGAATATTCTTAGCCAACGAGTTTACTGCCGCTAAATCAAAACACTGAACATCATAAATATCTTGGAATAGTCCTTCTTCCAACATATCGACAAAATAGCCTGTTATACCACCGAGTAAATAGCCCCCTTGCACCTGAAGCTGCTGCATGCGCTCTCGAACAAAACTGGCAGCTGCTAGCGAGGCGCCTCCGGCCCCCGTCTGAAAATTGAATCCATCTTTAAGCAACCCAACGGCTTCAATGCTTTTTGCTGCGTATTCAGCAATGACCAACCCAACAGGATCTCGAGTAACCTGTGTGGTGCCAGACACAATACCGGCAGGATCGCCAATACGGTCAACTTCGACCACAAAATCGATATTGGTATGCGATAGCGATATATGCTCTAAGGCGTGATCAAGAAGATTATCCGTTACTGCCACTACGTATTTAGCATGTTCGGCATCTGCTTGTGGATACCCTAAAGAGCCACAAGCAGAAGGTCCCTGCGCCCCCGATGCATTACCATGAATATCAACCGTCGGTGTGGCAATAAAGGCAACGTCTATGGCTAACTCACCCGACTCGATTGCACGGGGACGTCCCCCATGGGTACGGAACATTACTGGCTTGTTCAGCACTCCTTGTGATACCGCTTGCGCCATTGGACCGCTGATATAATTAGTATCAAGCCCTGTCACCACACCTTGCTGAGCCATCTCAACTAATACACGATGAGCACTAAACACTGAGCTTAAAGCTACTTTTAAGTCTTTGATCCCTAAAGCCGCAATTTCTTTCATCACTAATTCAACCACATAATCGCCATTACGTAGGTGATGGTGAAAAGAGATCGTCATACCATCTTCCAAGCGGCTAGCTAGAATGGCTTCACGAAGGGAGGAAATTAATTTTTCATGCATTGTGAGGTCCTTTCTGCATTTTCAACGCTATTTAATATACGTAAAGCACGCTTCACAATGGGCCCATCAACCATGGCTCCATCAACGGAAAACGCACCTTTCTTATCACGCTCAGCTTGTTTCATTGCGGTAACGATACGCTTTGCCCACCCTAGCTCTTGCTCTGAAGGGGCAAAGACCTGATTGACAACTCGAGTATGTAGCGGTGATATCAGAGCTTTACCGGTAAAGCCCATCTGTTTTGCCAGCTCAGCGTCCTGTCGTAAGTTGTCCAAATCATCAATAACAGTAAATGGTGTGTCGATAGCATCAATACTGGCCGCTCTTGCTGCATTCACCACACGGCCACGTGCATAAGCAATCTCCTCACCACTTAAACTGCGTTTAGCCATTAAATCTGCCGCTAAATCTTCAGCCCCCAACAATAAACCTGTCACCCTAGGGTCACTGCACGCTATCTGAAATGCATTTTCAACGGCGAGTGCACTTTCAATAATGGGTAATATTTGTATTGAATTTAGCTCTAATCCTAAACGCTGCTCTTCTCCGAGAAGAGCTTCGCTGAGTTGTTCAACCACTTGACGACTATCGCACTTAGGTAATAAGACCGTGTCGATCCCAGCGGAAACCACTGCTCGGAGATCGTCTTGCCAAAACGGTGTATCAAGGCCATTGATTCGAGCTATACGCTCTAAACCTTCACATTCTATTGTTCGATAGGCTTCGCGAACCAAGATTCTGGCTGCATCTTTTTCGCTGTGGCTAACCCCATCTTCAAGGTCAAAAATGACAGAGTCAGCGCCAAGTACTGGCGCGCTGATCAGCATTGCTGGCGTATTGCCAGGTACAAACAACACCGTTTTCCGTTTAAACATGATCACCTCCAGCCCGAAGAATTGCCGCTTCAACTCGCGCCTTTATAACGCAGTCTAACGCGCCTTTATCTTGTATTTTTATTCTGGCGGCGCTAACACCAAACTCAGTACAAACACCGTGAACTGTCGCTTTGATCGCCTCACCAAATTGAGCAAGTACGATACTATCGACCGCAATATCGACCTGGTTTCTTGCGGGGTAAACCGAAACTAAACAATCGTTTGACTCCAAGGATCCAACCATTGCTGATTGCACTAATTTCATTTTAAATTCCTTTATATTACGCCTTCAGGCCAAGCCTGATGCTCCATAAGATAAATAGCACTACTCAAAGCAAGTAGATCTGCGCAGCCGCCAGGACTAAGACGACGAGCTAAACATTGCTGTACCAATAGTTGATAACTTGCCAGTCCACTGGAACAAAAAACCGAGCCTTGCGATAAGACATTCCGAGCTTGCTGTTGCAGCCAACGTAACCCTTCAATACCGCCTCGGTGCAGTACCGTTGTATCTTCAACTTCTGCCATTAGGCTAAGTAAAGTGTGTTGCAAACTACGCTCAAGATTACCGCTTTGCATTAATCCGACCTGTAAAGCTGGGAGGGCGTGATATATGACCGAGGGTAAACCACCCTCCACTTCGCCACGGATCCCCTTAACGCCATGCAGCTTAAATAAACGCTCACCATAGCTGCGAGGTTCAGGGTTGTTCTGTAATTCGCGCTCGCAGAGCCCGTGAGTCATCTCAGAAATACCTTCTGCAATATCGAGCGCATAAATTTTTCTATTCTTTACTGATTTTTGAGCTGCTACCGCAGCGGCGAGGCTTCCAACAAATAGCATCCCACGGTGAGTATTTACCCCTCTTGTCGCAAGCATTAAACTCTGCTCCCAAGCATGACCGTGTTGCCTTAAAGTCTCGAACAGACTGCGGTCACATCCTTGAGCTGGCTGACCGATTTGTGCCGCTTGGTAAAATGCAGGTAGCATCGCAGTGGAGCCTGAGATAAAACTATGAAAGTTCATGTCATTGTGGGCACCCTGGCTCTCTGGGCAAACCAAACCAGGCTTGTTACTACACGCAACTTCGTGCAATACGCCTTGATGAAGCAAACTCGCGATATGCCACGCCTGAACATTGAACTCAGTACTTACTGAACGTTGAGTTGTGCTTAATTCTTCCATGCTCTTACTCCTTTTTACGCAGAACCTCATACAGGGAAAGCCTTAGCCAATATGGGCTGAAGCGGTACTGAGTAGTTGGATAAAGCATGTTGGTATTCCTGCATCGACTCGCCCGCCCTACCTTCTATAACAAACACTTTTTCAACATTCAGAGCCGGTACAATTCGTTCAGCAAAAACAGCAGCAGCAAGCTGGCTATGTACCAAAGCGTGATCTTCTCGGCCGCAGAAGTAATCTGGAAAAAAATCGGCGCTAAGCACATACGCTGAAGGTGCTATTAATTGACAGTTAGGCAAATCAGCACAAGCTTTTTGCAGCTGTTGAAATTGGTCGATATCTGTTAACTCTCCCTCAGCCCACAGTATTAGTTGCTCACAACTGGCTGAAGCCTGCTCAATGACACTAAAAATCGCAGGGCAAAAGTCAGTTGTTCGTACCCTTAGGGCTGCTAGGCTTTTATCATTTACAGAAAGTTGCTGCTGCAAATCATCAAGCCAATAGTCAATATCAGGCCAGCCATATTCAAACATCGAAGCTTGGCCACTATTGGCAACGCAGCTAAAACCCAACTGTTCAAACTGACGATTTTCAGGTTTACTAAACAGGAACATTTGATCGTGCCCTGCATCGATGGCGGACTTGAGTAATTCAGTTATCAAACCGCCAAGTAATTGCTGACCTCGGTATGCCTTCGCGATACAGATGCCCAATATCAGCTCTCTTCGACGATGACCAACAGCCACCATCTTTGCTCCATCAAAAAAACCAACGGCGATATCTGGGTTTTCTATCGGTAATAGCGCTTCGCTTTCAAGTAATGCGGCGGCATCGCTAAAGTCTTGCTCAGTATTTAAAGTTCGAAGAAAAAGTGGCTGCATGCCGAACTCCTCATAGGCAGGGAGCATCGCTCCCTGCAAATACACTAAAACAGGAAGGGAACTGTCACACCAACAATCACGAGGATCATCGCGCCACCAATTCGAGATGATATTTGAGCGAAAGGAATAAGCTCCATACGACGTGCAGCCGACAATACTGCTATATCACCAGTGCCGCCCATATTCGCCATACATAAACCCGCACAGAGTGATGACTCGATAAAGTAGAAACCGACCAATCGACCGCCAATACCTGCGCCGACAATCGCCCCTACGATAACCGAGATAACTAACAATACGTTTTCAAATGTTACAGCGTTAATGACCATTCCCAAATCGGTATAAGTAACACCGACACCCACAAGCAGAGGCGTTGTCAGGTATTTCGCCATGAATGAAAACCAAGTAGCACAAGCATCTTCGATTAATTTAGGGAAGAAATTACCCACTTTAAGAATCGCAACGGTAATGATCATCAAAGCGTAATAGTGGACACCCGGAATAATCAAGTTCAGTAACCGCCCAACCAGTAACAATGAGCAAGCGGTAAATATCCCAATAGCTAATGTTCTAAAGCTTAATTCCCGATCCTCACTTTTGACGTCATCATTCTGCTGAGACACCATGAGCTGACCATTACCAGTAAGCGATGGATGCCTGTTGCCTAAGCGGTATAACATTCCACCCGCAACAATCGAGGCTACATTACCTAACGCCATTGCAGGGATCAGTAGTGACAAAATTTCATCTGTTTCCATTGCTATGGCATTATTAAAAATTTCAGCAATGGGTAAAGCACCAGCACCTAGGCCGCCTCCCATGATTGGATAGGTTATAAAGGCCACACCATTACCCGCACCATACCCAATAAGCATTGCCACCATTCCGCATAGCAATACGGCAAACAGTAAGCCCATTACTACAGGCACGGCAAAGCGTACACCCGCTTTAATGAGTAACTTTGAATCAATACCCAAAATCGACCCAACAACCAACGATGCAATGTAGAAAGTTAGAAAGCCCCCCCCTTTCATAAAGTCATCAATTACAACTTTAGTGGTGTCAGGCATAATGCCCCAATACACCAAGGCTGCGCTTAAAAACATGCATACGATTGGACCACCACCCAAGTAGTCTTTCACTATGGGGGTACGGTCTCCTACATGTTCAAATAGATAGCCCAGCGACATCATTATCGCAAAGCCTCCAACTAACCCACTGGGCAGTTTTCCTAACAAAGCGGCACTACAGCTAATTGCCAGAAAAATCATAAAATACGGTAGAGGGATATCCTTTATGTGAAGCTTGTTCATGAAAGTCACTCCTAGACTCACTAAATAATATTGAAGAGGCTTACCTCTCACATTGAACTACACATTTACAGATTGTCCTACAATCTACCGAGCAACAACTTAACTTGTTAAGAATTTGTATACTGATCACAAGAAATATACAAACAATGATTAAATCAAGGATCTACATCACTATATCGATATGAATAGCCCGAGGTTCATCGTGGACTTTATCATAGGGTATGGCATTGCTATTTCCGTTAAGACGTAGCTAACTTCTGTTTCACAATCTCTGATATCATCAACACCATCATCTAATTACAAGCAGCTGCTAGCGACGATGGAAATTAAGATATTCAACAAGGATTAAATAACAATGAATTTTGAAACGATGTCAGATACCGCGCTGTGGGATATCGCTAACCCACTAATGGATAACCTGATAGAAGGATCGACGGAAATCAATCATGCAAAACATGTTCACGATTTTACCCAACGCATGCGTGAGATTGTTTCGCCAGAGTACTTCGACATGATTTGTAAGCAATATCAGCAAGAAAAAGGCTTTTTCACTCATCGAGAGCCTGTCGCTATTTTCAGGCGTCCAGACTCTGTTGCCTTTATATGGAAGCAATCATTTACCAAAGTTCAAGGGGAGTTTGTTGCGGAAATCGTGCTAGTTTATCGTAATAATCGTTTGCTTATTGACCATACCATGGTTTTCTAAACTCGATTATTATACTCCCCCCTCAAATCACCCTATATTATTAGCGATAGAGGACATTGATGGTTTGTTCAACGCTATCTTTTTTAAATAAACGCTTGTTTCAACTTACCTTCTTATCAACAAGATAAACGCCATGACCGTGCCATTTTTTCCTTTCAATTTCTGAGAGCGTTGCGACCCTTAAAATTTCTTCTGCAACATCTTCTCGGCTTATGCTTATTTTGGCATGCTTGAGAGGAAAATCATCTTTGTTTAATCCTGTAATATCAAAGCTATAGCCGTAGTTTCTTTTTGCTGGGGCGTCATTCAATGCTGCAGGCCTAAAAACAACAAACTTCAGGCCATCATTCGCAGCATGACCTAGAAGGTTTTCACTTTCAGTCACATTTCGATAAACAGGAAAGATATGGGGAATAATGTTTGCGATTACATTGTAGTTAGCAGGCCAAGCCGTGATAGATCCACCAGGAATACCTTCAGTACCGACAGAGCTATGGTAGAACGTCTCTACCCATCGGCTTTTCTTCATCCCTTCAATAAGCGCGCTAATAGTATCGGTGTAAACACAATAGCGAGTACTCAACATATCTTTGAACTTCGTAACACCAACAAAGCAACAGACAGCATCAATAGTGCTATCTTGCGTAAGAATAGTCTTGTAAGAACCTGCGTTCAATATACTTATATTAGTCGCTTTTAATTCACCTTTCTTTTCAGACGGTATAATTTTATTTTCTGTTAGTTTCGTGGTTTTAAGTATTTCATTCATTCGCTTTAATGCATCATCATCACTATTCGCTCTACACATTGCAGTTACGCTATGACCTTGCCTTAAGGCATTTTTGATGAAGATCCGTGCTCCTCTTGATGCAGCAGCGATGACCAGAAAGTGACGCTTTTCATTATTCATAACATACTCTATAAAATAAAATTTCACATACTTTAAACTATCCCCCCTAGGACAGAGTCAACAGCAATATCAATGCTAATATCGATAACTAACAATATTAAATATAAATATGAACTCGATCTAATTTATTCATTTTGTTGCATTGACTTAGAGCGCACTCTAAGTTTTAAGCTTCCCTCTAGTTTAACAAGAAAATTTAACAGAGAAATTAAACATCAGAGGCAAAAGATGAAAACAAAAACACTCGGTAATACAGAAATGAACATATATTAGCTATTAAGCCCTCTCAACGATGCCTCGTGGTTATATATGTCTTTTTTAAGATAAAAAAAACAGCCACCGGAATGGTGGCTGTATCTAAGAAAAACTAGGGGTAATTAGTCTTTAGTCAACTTTAGCTCAATACGATCCCACTCAAGTAGCTCTGTGGGTGTAACATCACTTTGTGAGTGACTTGAAGCATAGTCTTCCGATGTACGATAAGTCACAAATGGTTGTCCTATTTCCCATTCGCCATCATAAAAGAAAGCGTCATTTATGAGTGATTTATCAACCACGGTATAGGTAATAAAACGACTGGTTGGACGACCATATAAGCAATAATTTCCTGCTTCAAAAGAAGATGCTTTTTTCTCTTTCATTAGATTGGGTAAATTCAATATGTTGACAGATGTCGAACACCCTTCATATCGTTGTACATAAATACGTACTTTCGCTCGAGCTTTATTTTCATGTCCAGAAATATTCTCTACCGAGAACATCTCTACTGACAGTGCAACACCCTTTCCAAACTTTTGAAGCTCTTCATCTGTTGGTTCTAATACATCTACACCAGCAAAACCAATAGCTGTTTTATTATAAGGGTGCTTAACGTAATCTACCGAACTTTCTACTGGCGTTAATACAGGTGCCAACGTGAAGTCTCGTGTTGCTTTCCCTTTTTCCGGAGCTCTAACAGAAACATGGCTTGCAAAAACTGGACTTAACGCTTCATAAAACTCACTCTCTGCTTCACTAAGCACAACGCTAGAGCCATTCCCATAGCTATAATCTAAGAGTGTAACCTCACCTGACGTTGGATTTATTGAAATATAGTTGTCTTCAATCTCACCAGTAACAGACGTGCTATATGTACGAATACCATATGCTTTAGGCAGATCCAACATCACTTTCTTCAATGGCTCATATTCAAAGTCAGCTCTTCCCTCCTCTATACCAGGGTGATCCACTTTTGCGATAACAGCACTGACTGTGAATTGGGTCGGTTTATAGTTGCCCGTTTCATCAGCCGTTACTTCAACATTAAATTCTCCAGTAGATCGAATATTTAATGCGCCATTCTGTTCCAGAGTAACAGGTGATGTATTGGCATCTTTAACTTTATAACTTATGTTACCTTTAGCGTTTTCAATCGTTGGTATAATTACACCATCAGGTGAATAATCAGTATTTTGATATGACACTGAGACAGGGTTATTAGCTTTTTTAACTGTCACAGTGAAATGAGTTGAAGCCGTTTTATATTGATCATCACCTGCATCAGTCACCTTAACTATGGCATTACCCGCACTGACTACCGTTATTTCACCTGTAAGGCTATCAACCGCAATTGCATTTGAGTCACTTTTCTCTTCTACTACCTCAAAACTGAAATTACCAGTACCACCACTTATTGCAGGTGGGTTAATCGTATTTAATGCTTCAGAATAGGTAATTTCAACGTCACCATGCACCTCTAAGTTTAATTCTGCAGGGTGGACGATCATGTTCAACCTTTGTACGCTTGATGCTAGGTAATTATCACTTTCTTCAAGAACAACATCATAACGTGCAGTACCACTGCGCTTAATCCAAAAACACTGGCTGTCAGGTTTATACTCAGCAATAGCATTATCACCACTTGATACAGGCGTGATATTTATAGCCCCAATATCGCTGCTAATTTCTGGTCGAATACAACTGCCAGGCGTATAAGTCGTCGTGATACTCTTGACACTAAAATCAGGATGTTCGGCTTTTAGCACAATGACTTTAAGCGCTGCAGGCAACGATGTTTGGTAGTTTTCACCACCATCATCATAAACAGATAAGTTGACAGTACCCGCTTTCAGCACCGTAAATTTATTGCCTGATAAGGAAACAACATCAGTATCACCGGTTATAGCAAGTCTACCTAGCTGGCCTTCCATCTCAGGTGTAACAATCAATCCTTCACTATAGGTATACGTATCTGTTTGATTTTTTAACCCAGGGTGGACAGCAGGTACAACGGTGATCGAAAACCATTTCTCACTTGGATAGAAATTATCGTTTTGATCATCTGTTGCTTTTAACTGTGCATATCCAGCATTAAGAATACGTATAAACCCTGTTTGTTCGTCAACCTTTACAACATTTTCCCCAGAGATAACCTCAAATCGTACTGCTGCAATGTTATTATTCACGGCTGGTTGATAAAGAAAATCTTTAAGGTAAGCTAACTCGCTATCGGCAACACTTAGTTCAGGTCGCTCCCCTTTCATAATCTGAACATTAAAATAAGCAATTTGCTCTACATCACCATATTCAGCGCCCAATTGCTGAGTCACTTTAATTCGAACAACACCAGTTTTATTTACCGTCATCAAACCATTCGTTTCACCAATGGTGAGCACATCACTATCTTTGTCATCAAGCTCAAAATGGTATGTACCACTATCTACGCCACTGACTTTTATTGGGCTTAATGTCATCCCTTCTTTAAAGGTTCGATCTATATAGGAATACATCAGAGTATTAGGCTCAACAGTATCAATCGCTAATAGCGCAGTAACACTTCTCGAGCGATAATTTCGGTCCCCACTGTCTGTTACAGTAACCTCGACTTCACCAGGAACACCTGTTGACCAAATATGGCCTGTCTCTTCATCAAAATTCACCATGCCTTCAGGCTCAAAAGTGTAGCTTAACTCACCTTTATTCCCTTGAATTGGCAAAAACATCTTATTACTTTCAACCGTAGGCAAGTCAACAGTCGATACATTGAAATCACTATTCTCAGTTTGACCAACAGTTACGGTAAATGTCGTTGAAGAAGTACGATAATAACTACTTTTATCTTCAACCAAAACTTGTGTTTCACCAACGGCAAGGATCCTCATTTCACCAGTGCTATGGTCAACCCAGACAACATCCTCAGCTGCACCATCAGCAATTTGGTAGGTCTGACTGCCATAGAAGTCTGAAACTTGCGGATAAGCGATACCATACTCGGAAAATGTAAGAGAAAGGTCATTGGCAGATAACGCAACACGCTCTTGTTTGTCTTGGTGCACTGGCTTTGTAACATCCTCATTAGATCCGCCACTTCCACCGCCACATCCTGAAATTAATATACTTAATATTAATATGGTTGTTTTAAATAGTCTTTTCATATAGTCCCATAAATAATAACCACCACTAAAGTAGTAAGCAGTCAATTGTTCAGTGTTTTATTTGAGGTGATTATATATTCAGGTTCTATTCAGCTTCAATAGGGTACTTAAACTATTATTTAAATTAATATTTTAAGAATAATTAATTTAGGTTAATAAATATTAAAAACAAACATAAACAACAACTTAAAAATATTTGAACATACAATTAAATTGCAACATTTGATTTTTAAAATCATATTGTTCATTTTTGATTAACTAAAATCGTTCATTTGTATAGAACGGTGTAATTTATAAAACAGATTTGGTGATAAATAGTAGTTTCATTTCAAATACTGTTTTTTATAGTTCGTCAATTTATATGATATTCGATATTTAGAATTATAAAAGCCACCCGATACAAAGGGTGGCCTTATGCTTATTCTTCTGATATTTAGCTATAAAGTGCGCTCACTGCCGTTATAATCTGCTGATTAATTTCAGGATTACTCACTTTCTGTTCTTCTGAATTAAAATTATCAAAGAAGCTAGGTACTGAGACCGACGCTTTAACGTCTGCGCCAAAAAAAGGCATCGCACTACTTGCTGCGGCAAGTACACCCTGCCCACCTCTTGCTCCCGGTGATGTGGCAAGTAACACCATCTTTTTATCTTGGTATACCTTTGGCTGAATCCGTGAACACCAATCAAATAAATTCTTATATGCCGCAGAATATGAGCCGTTATGCTCTGCAAAGGAAACAACAACGGCTGTCGCACTTTGAATTTTCGCTAAAAATGCTTTCGCTAACTCCGGCTGGCCAAGCTCCTGCTCTTTATCTTGGCTAAAAAGCGGTAATTCGTAGTCGTTAAGATCTAACACTTCAACGTCTGCCCCCTCCAGTAAAGATACGGCATAAGTGACAAGCTGTTTGTTTATAGAAGTACTACTGCTACTTGCAGCAAAGGCGATAACTTTCATCGTCGTTTCCTTACGTTATTAATATCGTCGTTGATATACCTATAAAATAGAACAATAATTTACGGTTATTCAATGCTATCCTATCACTATTGGTCATATTTAGATCAGCGCCGAAAAAGATAATGAAAACCACTAACAATACCAATATTCAGCTAGACACCGAAAATCATCAACTTACCAGGATTGAGCGTGTTTTAGATTACATTCATACGCATATCGATCAACCGTTATCGGTGGAGTTGCTTGCTAAGAAAAGTTGCTGGTCACGCTGGCAGCTGCAACGGGTATTTCTCAGCGAAACCAACCAAACCGTTGCTCACTATGTACGTGAGTTGAAGCTAAGCTTGGCTGCTGAACTGCTGCTTAGCGGTAATGAGCGTATTGTTGACATAGCCTTAAACTGTGGTTTTAATTCCGAAGTCAGCTTTACCCGCGCGTTTAAACAACTTTTTAACTGCTCCCCCAGCGCTTATCGTAAACGTGGGCAACGTATCGGGTTAAAAACACCACTCAAAGCGACCATGCCAATTCATGAAGCCCATGAAATTAAAAAGCGGTTACTGCAAATACGGGTAGAACGTAAAGCTGAGTTTTTCCTACACGGTGTTAAAGGCGAAATCCAAGGCCTTTGTGCTAACGAACCCAATTTCGCTAATGTTGTACCGACTATATGGCAACAAATGCACCAACTCACTGGGCAAACAGCACCTTTAACTGTTCCAGCTTACGGTGTGATAGACACCCATGATATTGATGAAGGTAAACCAATCCCCTATTGGGCTGGCGTTGAAGTATCTATACAAGAGATGGCCAACTTAAATAAAGAGAGCATTTTGGTCGTACCAACTCAAGAGTACGCGGTGATCCCCTATACGGGTGCCATAGGTAACCTCAATCGAACGTTAGAATGGTTCCTTTCCGCTTGGCTTCCACAATCGAACTACCGTGGTATAGAAGGGTTCGAGCTTGAAATTTATCAACCTGGTTTCAACATTAATAGCAGTGATGCTTCCATGGAGTACTGGATCCCTATTCAACCAGCTACTGCTTGATTAAATTCCAACCAAATCAAACGTATTTCAACACCTGCAAATGCGTTTTTTTCTTATTTAGCCTCAATGATGCCCCAAATTGTTAATTTTGCATTTTCTCACTGCATTAGAATGCGAGTGAGAATAATTCCTATTTAGTAACAACTTTTTAACTATTTTTGAGGTATCCATGCAGCAGCTATATTCACGTTCTGTTATTGCGCTTTCAATCGCAACCGCTCTGGCGGTGCCTGCTACAGCGGTGGCCAACAACGAAGCGGCACAATCTGACGACGTGACAACCATGGATACCATTACGGTACTGGGTCAGGCTTACCGTAATACCGCGACAAAAACAGCACTAGCACCAGAAGAAACACCGCAGTCAATCACAACAATAGATAACGAAACCCTTGAGATCCGTGGTGTTAACTCTGTAAGCGAAGCGATGCGCTATGTACCGGGTGTAAATACCGAGGTGCGTGGTGGTGGCGTTAAAATCTATGACACCTTTAATATTCGTGGTTTTGATGTTAACCAAAGCTATTACGATGGCCTTGCCCTACAGTATCTATCAGGCTGGAACCTTCAACCTCAAATCGACCCGGTTGCCATCGAGCAAATCGAAGTCTTCAAAGGTCCAACATCGGTTCTTTATGGTGCAATGCCTCCTGGCGGTATGGTCAATATCATTCCAAAGACACCTCAAAAAGAGCGCAACACTGATGTGAGTGTGTCAACGGGTACCAACAACCTAAAAGAAGCCAGCATCGATACTACAGGTCAAATCGGTGATAGCGATTTTGCCTACCGTATTATTGCAAAAGCAAGTGACCGTGACAGTCAGGCTCCAGGTGTAAAAGAAACTCGCTACGTAATTGCCCCATCACTTGATTGGAACGTAACCGATCAAACATTGGTTAACTTCAACTTATACTACCAACGTGATCCTGATGCAGGCATTAACTCTGCAGCGCCAGCTGTAGGCTCGGTTTACAACAGTCCTAACGGTAACCTGCCATCTGATTTATTTTTGGGCGACCAAAACTGGAATAAGCTAGATCGTGAAGTTCTTCTAGCAGGCTACAAAATTAACCATGAATTCAACAGTGATTGGACGCTTCTTCATAATGTCCGCTATATGGATGCAAGCCTTCGTCAGGAAAACGTGTACAACACTGGTTTTGAAGATGGTAGTTCAGAAATGCTTATGCGTAACGCATACAGCACCGATGAAGAGTCGAAAGGCTTCACTATGGATAACCAACTAAGTGGCGTTATCTATACCGGTGATCTTGAGCATAATGTGCTATTTGGTGTCGATTACCAAAAACTAAAAGGCTCTGCACTTCACACAGATTTTGGTGCGGTTTCTTCAGTTAATATCTATAACCCAAATACAAACCAAATCGACCCATCATCGCTGCAAGCACAAGCTGAATACGATTATGATATTGATTCAGAGCAAATTGGTTTGTATTTCCAAGATCAGGTACGTGTTGAAAACTTAGTCTTGATTGCAGGCGGTCGTTTTGACCAATACAAATCAGATGCTGACGATGTAGAACAAGATCACTTTTCATACCGTCTAGGTGCACTATACGAATTCAGCACGGGTTTATCACCATTCTTTAGCTACGCGACCAGCTTTGAACCAATAGCAGGCCGTGATAAAGACGGTAACGCTTTCAAGCCTTCTGAAGGCAAGCAATGGGAAGCTGGTGTTAAATACATGTCTGACGACATGAGCAAAACAGCCACGGTATCTGCTTTCCATATTACGAAAACCAATACATTAGTACCGCTTGACCCTTCTGATATCTATGGCCCACAGACACAAACGGGTGAGGTTGTATCTAAAGGTATCGAACTTGAAAGCCAAGTCTTCTTAACTGAAAACCTAGATGTGGCGGTTAACTATACCTTTATGGATATGGAAATTACCGAGCATAACTCTGAGTACAAAGGTAAAACACCAATTTGGGTACCAGAGCAAACGGGTTCAGTCTGGGCAAACTACAACGTGTTTAACGGTGCGTTATCTGGCACAACATTTGGTGCAGGTGTTCGCTACGTCGGCGAAACACAACTTGACGCTCTAAATACCGATACAGTACCAAGCTACACACTAGTAGATCTAGCAGTTAAGTATGATTTGGGTGAGTTGAGCCATAGTATGCAAGGCGCTAGTGCCGTTGTTTCGGCAACAAATCTATTTAATACCGACTACTACTCGTGCTACGACAGCAACAACTGTTGGGCTGGTGCAGAACAGACCATCGAAGCAACAATCAACTTCAGCTTCTAAGGTTTAAAATAACATTAGACAGCAGGTACGCCTGCTGTCTTCTTCGTTATAGGCAGGTTATGGCGATAGCAAAGTACAAACAACTTTTCCAGTATGCAGAACAGGTTTCACCTTATTTGAAGGGGCGGATCGGCATTGCAGATCATCAGCATATATCAGCAGCTCATGGTAACCCTGAGCTGCTGAATACGTTATATCAACATTGGAAATCTGCGCACCCAGAAGCTGGTAACCCTTATTGGTTAACCCGCAGTTGGACCATGCTGGCCTGGCAACCGTTATATATTGCGTTTATCGGCGTCTATGCACTTCGCAGTATTCCTCCTCTTCGTAATATCGCACAAGATTACAAGCAAGGTGTTGTTGCGGGTTTTCACCTTCAAGGGGATAATTGGTACACCGGCACAGAAGATGAGTTGATTGAATATGCTTGCGCTCAGCTAGCCATGTTACTTGACGAGTTACACTGTCAATTTAACCAGCACAACCGCCTACGCCCTGGGCTAACAAAGCCCCTCATTGCTGATGCGATTCTGGAAGCATTGGTACAACGTCAATCTTTAATGACTGAGCAACAAGCCTGCGAAAAAACAAACCAAGAGATAGATAACGATATTGTTCGCCATGCCACAATGTGGCTTAGCCACCTAGGACTCCCTTTGCGCCACCTTGACGCATTGCAAAAAGATGAACAATCAGGACGCTGGCAAGTAAAGCGTATTAGTTGCTGTATGCACTATCGCCGTCACGATGGCGAGTTATGCGATAACTGTCCCCGACAGCAAGATAAATAAGATAAATGTATGTTTGATCTCAATAATATTAAGGTCCACCGAGGTGGACGTGACATTCTCTCAATTGATCGACTCACAATTGATACCAATGCCTTCACCGTCGTATTGGGTCATAACGGCTCTGGTAAATCGACCATGGTAAACATTCTGGCTGGGCAAATGCCTCCAGATAGCGGTACCATTTCACTTAACGGTGAGCAACTGCCGTCATTGAGTGCAAAAACACTCGCACAAAAAATTGCCTTTCTTCCTCAGAAATTACCTGATGTAGCTGGCCTAACAGTAAAAGAGCTAGTCCGCTTAGGTCGATTCCCGTGGCGTGGTACGTTCGGTCGTTGGAATAAACAAGACAACAGTATTATTAACCAAGCGATGCTGAAAACCGATACCGCAAAGTACGCCGATAGCCTTGCAGACCAACTCTCTGGTGGTGAACGGCAACGCGCTTGGGTCTCGATGCTACTAGCGCAGGAATCGCCAGTCTTAATCCTTGATGAGCCGACTTCAGCCCTCGACGTTGGACATCAATACCAACTCATGAAGTTATTGAGCGAACTCAATAAGACCACAGGCAAAGGTGTAATCGTCATTTTGCATGACTTAAACCTTGCACTGCGTTACGCCACCAATATTATCGCCTTGAATAAAGGCAAAATTGCCTTCACTGGCCCACAAGAAGTGCTATTGAATGAACCAGCATTAAGTGAACTATACGGCGCCGACATTCAATTAATCGATCACCCTAACCAACCCAATAAAGTGGCTGTTGTATGTTAACTGCTAAGTCAAAACTATCATCTATCTCTCGCAGCCTCTCTCGGTATCTAGCCATTGCAGTGATTACTCTTTCAGCTACCAATGTATCTTCTGCATATGCCTCAAGTCCCTCGGCAACAAAAAAGATTGAGGTAACCGATAGCCGTGGGGTGCACCAATTAGATCAGCACCCACAACGTATTGTGGCACTCAACTGGGATATAACCGAGCAGCTACTCGAACTTGGTGTAACCCCCATTGCGATGCCTGATATGGCTGGTTACACCGAATGGGTGGTGAAGCCAGCATTACCTGATGATATTGAAGACATTGGTACGCGCGTAGAGCCCAACTACGAGAAGATTGCGAGCCTAAAACCCGATTTAATCATGATTGCTTCGCCGCAGCTTGATCTACTACCACAGCTAGAACGCATCGCCCCAGTCATGTTCTATCAAACCTACAGTGGCGATCATAACAATGCTGAAGCTGCAATTGAAAACTTCCGCCATATTGCCAAGCTCGTTGATAAAGAAGCTGAAGCTGATGCACGCCTAGCGCACATGGAACAACGTTTTTCAGAGCTTAAACAGCAATTAGAAACAGCGTATAACGGTAAGCTACCAAAAGTAGCAACACTGCGTTTTGCTAGCACGACCTCGGTTTATCTGTATGGTGAAAACGCCATGTCTCGTTTTGCACTCGCTAAATTGGGCATCGATGCAGCTATGCCACAACCCAGCAACCAGTGGGGAGTTAGCCAAAAGCGCATTACAGATCTACAGCAAGTCGGTAGCGGCACCGTGCTTTATTTCCTACCGTTTGCTCAAGAAGAGCAACTTAAAAAATCAGTTATGTGGCAGGCAATGCCATTCGTTCGCCAACATCGAGTAAACAGTGTTAATGCAACCTGGAGCTACGGTGGCGCAATGTCGATCTTGTACATTGCCGAAGCATTAACAGCCAGCTTACTTGAGATCGCACCAGAATAATGATCAGATACACAACAACATTTTTTCTGCTGTTTATAGCAGGTGTCGGCACCTTACAAATTGGTGCCGAATTAGCTCTCTCTGAGCAAATGAGCCTGTTATACGGCCAGCTTAATGGCAGTCGTTTTGCCGAAAGCTTTGCCGAGTTCATGTTCAGCTACTCACAACTTCCACGCTTAGTCATTGCATTAATGATTGGTTCAATGCTTGGCCTCGTCGGTAGCTTGATGCAACAACTTACCCAGAACCCAATGATGTCACCGCTAACCTTAGGTACATCGTCTGGTGCATGGCTTGCATTGGTAATTGTGAATGTATGGTTCCCCGAGCTCATTGCAGATTACAGTGCGCTTGCCGCCATGTGTGGTGCCATGCTCACCATGGGGTTAGTGATCCTTATTGCGGGGATAAAAAACCTCAGTGGTTTGCCTATTGTTCTATCAGGTATGGCCGTCAACATATTGCTAGGCGCAGTAGCCACCGCGATTATTCTGCTTAATGACCAATACGCGAAAAACCTATTTATATGGGGCGCTGGTGATCTTACCCAAAACGGCTGGGATCAAGTGCTTTGGTTGCTGCCTCGACTTTCAGTAAGCCTCGTTATTTTATTTGCAGCACCACGTATTCTTGCCGTCATGCGTTTAGGACAGCAAGGTGCGGCAGCACGAGGACTGAATGTTATTCCGGCATTTCTGGTATTGATCGCTTGCGGGCTATGGCTTGTTGCTTCATCTATCACCACCGTTGGGGTAATTAGCTTTATTRGATTACTTGCACCAAATCTWGCCCGATCATTTGGTGCTCGTACACCTAAAGATGAATTGCTTTATAGCATGCTACTAGGCGCTTTAATGCTGCTCTTAACCGATGGTCTTGCAATTGGGTTAAGCCAACTTTCAAATGACATGATCCCAAGTGGCACGGCAGCAGCCGCCATTGGCGCACCAGCGCTGATCTGGTTTACTCGCCGCAAGATGAAAGCGCAGGATCAACTATCAATCAAACTGCCACCAAGTCGCGATGCTTTACCTACATGGGCATACTCTGCATTAAGCTTGATAATAATCGGCTTATCAACCGTTACCCTCTTGCTGTCTATCACAGAGCTTGGGTGGCAAGTTGCACTCCCAACGTCGTTCAGCTGGGAGATCCGTTGGCCTCGACTTATGACAGCATTAGCCGCAGGCGCGGGTTTAGCCGTTGCCGGTACAATTCTACAACGCTTGATTTATAACCCATTAGCAAGCCCAGATATTCTTGGTATTTCGGCAGGGGCAACGTTCACTTTGGTGGCAAGTAGTGTATTTTTCGGCACCACGATTTTCGAAAGCGGCCCTATTGTCGCCTTTGCTGGCTCAATGGTGGTACTTGGTTTGATCTTGTTCTTTGGACGTCGCCATCAGTTTGCCCCTTCAATGCTGATCCTTACCGGTATTGCGTTAACAGCCTTAATTGAAGCACTGGTACAATTTGCCCTTTCGCGCGGCACCGACGACGTTTATACCATCTTAGGCTGGCTAGCAGGCTCAACTTATCGCGTGACACCCTCCGGGGCATTAACCCTATTTTTGGGTGTTGCAGTATTAATCGGTTTTGCAATTGCTACTTCACGCTGGCTAACCTTGATTTCAGCAGGTCGCCAATTTGCTGCTGCTCGCGGATTGAATGTCTCTTGGGCTTTTACCCTGCTTTTATGTTGTGTTGCCCTGTTATGTGCCTTGGTCACTACCACTATGGGACCTGTGGCCTTTATCGGCCTACTAGCACCACATATGGCTGTCATGATGGGTGCAAAAGCAGTGAAAGAACAAATCATCGTTGCTGCTTTAGTTGGTTCGAGCTTGATGGTCTTTGCTGACTGGCTAGGCCAAGTCATTGTCTATCCAAGCCAGATTGCCGCAGGTACGTTGGTATCAGTTATCGGTGGCACTTACTTCATTCTTTTACTGGTTAGAGGGCGTATGCAGTAACGGCTTTTGATTCATACTCGAAACAAATTCAAAACAGAAAAAGGGGCCCAATGGCCCCTTTCTTTATACCAATGCGTTAATTACAGCGACAAAATCACACCTGCAATTGCAGCACTCATCAAGTTTGCAAGTACACCAGCAGTAATCGCACGGAAACCCATTTTAGAGATAAATGTACGACGCTCTGGTACCAAGCTTCCTAAACCACCAATCAAAATCGCCATGGTAGAAATATTTGCGAAACCACATAGTGCAAATGTCACGATCGCCACAGAATGATCACTTAGCTGATCTTTAATTTCCATTAGTTGAATGAAGGCAACAAACTCATTCACAACAATTTTATTACCAAGCAACGAACCTGCAAGTACCGCCTCATTCCAAGGTATACCCAACAAGAATGCGACTGGTGCAAACACATAGCCAAGGATAAGCTCAAAACTAAGCTCGATGCCAACAAAGTCACCCACCTGACCAAGCAAACCATTAAGTAAAGCTATCACACTGATAAAGGCTAATAACGTTGCACCTACTGCTACGGCAATACGTACGCCAGACATGGCACCGTCAGCGAGTGCTTCCACCACGTTTGTTGCGCGAGGAAGCTCTACAGACGTGATTTCATCGGCATCAGTGACACTGTCACTCGGTGGAACCATCATTTTCGCCATTAACAAGCCAGCGGGAGCAGACATAAAAGCAGCAGCTATTAAGAAGTTAAGATCCACCCCTAGCGAGGCATAACCCACCAATGTACCACCAGCAACAGAAGCCAAGCCACAGGTCATGACAGCAAAAAACTGTGAATCGCTCATGTTCTTTAGGTAAGGCTTAACCACAAGCGGGGCTTCTACCATTCCAACAAAAATATTAGCCGTTGCAGATAGTGACTCTGCACGCCCTGTTCCTAAGAAACGCTGTAAACCACCGCCAATGAAGTTAATCACTTTTGGCATCAAACCAATATGGTAAAGCGCTGAAATTAGCGCTGAGAAAAAGATAATGATCCCAAGGACATTAATCGCGAAAACAAAACCTACACTGCCAGTTGCTAAGCCTCCAAACAGAAAAGCAATGCCTTCTTGGCCATAATCAATCACACTAGAAACACCTGCGGTAACAGCGTTCAACACTTCTTTACCTGCTGGTATATATAGCACCAGCAGGGCAAATACTATTTGAAGACCAAAGGCCAATGAAACGGTTCTGAAGGGAATATTGCGTCTGTCAGTTGATAATAAATAAGCAAACAACAAGATGGCAACAATACCAAGAAGTGATGTCATGAGATAAAACCTGTGCTCTCGTGAATAATGCAGCGCATTGTAGAGAGCAAAGGTTTGCGTGCAAGAGCATGATGCTGCCAAGGTGTAACGACAAAGCAACAGACCTCAGCGAGTACAAACTAAATACATGATTATTATTATGTTTTTTACAATAACACTTTGATTGTTGCCATATGGAAAAGATATTTATGCCATTGCGTACAATTGAATAAAGCCATTGATTAAAAAGCCCGCGTTATCATGGTGTAAGTTTGATCGGGTTCACAATTTAGAAGCTATTTATCTCAGCTAAAAAGTGACCCATTTCATCAATGATTTATCCCAGTATGGCTGTTCGCCAATATGCGCGCGGAAAAATTCCACCACAGCACTTATTTTTCGAGGTAGGTGCTTTCGGCTTGGATAAACCGCAAAAATTGGCATTTTTTGGCTCGCTTTCCAATCGGGTAATAACTGAATCAATTTACCGTCATGAAACTCATCAGTCAGCAGGTAGCTTGCTAAATACGCAATACCCCACCCTGAAATAGTGGCATCACGCACTGCTTCCGCTAAATCAACACGGTAATTACCAGAGACTTTAACGCACAACGACTCATTCCCCTTAGCAAATGCCCATTGGCTATAGTCACGCTGGCGGCTTTGATACGTTAGACAATTATGCTCTGATAAATCATTAGGATGATATGGAATGGGTTTATCTATTAAATAATCTGGTGATGCTGCCAGAATAAAATGTGAGTCCGCCAACCGTTGTGCCACATACCCTTCAGGTAAATGTTCATAATTGGTGATCCACAAATCTAGCCCATCTTTTAGCATGTCGGCTTTGTGATCAAACAAACTCACTTCAACTTGAAGCTCTGGGTATCGTTGGCGCAAGGTTTCAATAGCAGGAATAATGTGCATTGTCCCGAATGACTGTGAGAGCCCTAGTCGTAATAAACCTGCAACCTCGTCACGCTCATCATCCATCATATCGTTGGCATCAGAAACAGCATTGCACACCTGCTCGCAATAACTTGAAAAGCGAATTCCGGCCTCTGTAAGGGTTAGCTTACGTGTTGTACGCTGAACCAGTTTGACATTAAGTTCAGCTTCAAGCGAACCAAGCTGCTTGCTGACATGGGACGTTGACACACCTAATTGAGACGCGGCGGCGGTAAAACTGCCGGCTTTGGCTAAGGTATAGAAAATGACCATTTGGCTGGCACGGTCGTGCATCATGCTATGCTACCTTGGTTGAACTCTGATATTAGGGCGAGCAAGTGTAATGGGCATTCGAAAAATGTCACGTAAAATACCAAAGAAGTGCAAATTGCTACATTGAAGATAGTTATTCAATGAAAGTAAGATAAAGAGTTTTGTTTGCCATTAAAAATACAAGCACAAAAAAGCGGGCTTCCGCCCGCTTTTGTTTTTATCTACACCAGAAAATTATCTACGTCTCTGATATGAACGGCGCGATGAACGTTCTTTATGCGCTGATGCGGCTTTTGCTTGAGAGTTCTCGATTGACTCAACAGTTAAAATCATTGGGTCACGTGGCACAATTCCCGTTGCAAATGTACGCTGACGAGGCGGTAATACATACTCTTCATCTGTCGCTCTTGGCATACGCTTATAACGAGATAAATAGAAACCTTCTACCTTTTCTCTTGCCCACTCTGTTTTACGCAAAAACTTAAGACTTGCTTGTATTGTTGGATTCGTTTTAAAACAGTTAAACCGAAACGCAGCATACAAGATTTCCCAACCGTAAAAATCAACAAGCTCTTGAAGTAAAGTCTCTAATTTTAGGCCATGTAACGGGTTATTCTGTTGTTCTTCTAACATCGATTGTTCCAAACAGGGTATCTATTGGCTACATATTAGCATGTGTAATTAGGAGTAAGGGCGAAATTAATTCCCTTACTTTAATAGTCAATATCATTAACATCCAACACAGCCATCAATGATGATAGTACCGTCTTCGCCTTTCCTCGCATCACTTCCCTGCATCCAAAGGTGTATCAGGGTCATTTAATGCGTTTCTTTTTACCTCTCGGCTATCTTTAAAAGCACTCACTAACGGCAACATCAACGCCAGAACAGCACAAATCATAATAGACAACGT
This sequence comes from Photobacterium makurazakiensis, assembly GCF_050336715.1. NCBI lineage: Bacteria > Pseudomonadati > Pseudomonadota > Gammaproteobacteria > Vibrionales > Vibrionaceae > Photobacterium > Photobacterium makurazakiensis. The sequence continues at coordinate 55,150 of NZ_JAKJSJ010000032.1, read as the reverse complement.
AAGTGGACGCTCCCATAGGAAAGAGTAACTCCCATCTGATAACGTGAGTGAACGGCTCAGATTTTTTTCAAGAATATCCCCAAGAATGAACCCCAGCAGCATCGGCGCCATTGGAAAGCTCAATAGCTTCAAGAAGGTCGCAATGATCGTGATGATCACCATCATATGAATATCAAAACTATTAAAGCTGACTAAGTAAACGCCTGTGATCGAGAAGAACAAAATCAATGGGATCAAAATAGGACGTGGGATAGCCAACAACCGCGAAATATAAGGGATTAGTGGCAAGTTTAGAATCAGCAGCACCAAGTTACCAAAGTACATTGAGATTATCACCGACCAAAAAACATCTGGATTATCGACAAACAAACGTGGTCCAGGTTGAATACCGTATGCGATAAGCGCACCAAGCATAATTGCCGTTGTACCAGACCCCGGAATACCCAACGTCAGTAATGGTACAAATGAGCCCGTGGAAGCGGCATTGTTTGCCGATTCAGGCGCGGCTAAACCTCGCAATGCACCTTTACCAAATTTTGCTTTTTCTTCCTTAGAAGCAAGGTTACGTTCCATACCGTAGCTCAGGAATGACGCAATGGTTGCCCCTGCACCAGGTAAAACCCCAACAAGAAAACCAAATACCGATGAACGGCCCACCGTTGGTGCGACATGTTTTACTTCTTCTTTACTTAGCTTCATGCTGCCCAAAGAATCCATGTCCATTTGCGGCTCTTTCTCTTTGTGCTCACCGCGCAATACAGTCATGACAACTTCAGTCAAAGCAAAGGTTGCCATCGCAAGTAACAAGAAGCTTATCCCATCAATCAGGTTGATGTTACCAAAAGTAAAACGAGGTATACCCGACATTACATCGTTACCGACCATCGCAATCATCAAGCCAAACACCGTCATCATGAGTGCTTTTAATACTTGGCCTTTTCCTGAGAAAGCTGCCACTGCCGTTAAGCCTAATACCATAAGTGCAAAGTAGTCGCTCGACTGAAAACTTAACGAGACTTTTGCCAATGCTGGCGCTGCAAACAATAGGATAATTGCACCAATGGTTCCGCCAGTAAATGAAGAGTAAGCTGCAAGGGCTAACGCCTTACCGGCTTGCTTTTGCTGAGCTAGCGGATAACCATCAAAGGCTGTTACAACCGTACTCGCACAGCCGGGTGCATTGATCAGGATAGACGAAGTAGAACCACCAAAAATAGCGCCGTAGTAAACGCCTGCCATTAAAATAATGCCTGACGAAGGATCAAGTCCGTAGGTAATTGGGATCATTAAAGCAATAGCAGAAATAGGTCCTAAGCCGGGCAACATACCAATGAATGTGCCAGCAAAACAGCCCACCACAACCATCATTAAATTAAAGGGCATTATCGCTGTGCTCAGCCCTGACATCATTCCATCAAACATGGTTTAACTCCCTAATAGGCTGGTCCACACCTGTCCCGGTGCAAGGTAAATATCAAGTAATTGGGTTAAGACATACCAGAACCCTATGGCAAAAGGCACCGAGGCCAAAAAGAGTATTTTTGGTCTACGTTCACCTAACAGCCAATACCCCCCTATAAGGAAAAGTGCGGTCGAAACTAAAAAGCCCATCCAATCTAAAGACAGTGCAAACAGCACCATCAACACAAGCAACTTGCCCATTAGCACAAAGTCATAACCCGTTAGGCTCAGGCGATCTTTATCTTCTTTACTCGCAACAATAAGCTGGCAAAGTGAAAATAATATGCCAAGTGCAGCCAAGGCGATTGGCATAGATTTAGCGTGGAACGGTTCATATTCATCGCCGGGGAATAACGTAATAATATTGGCGTAATAACCGTAGGCTACGGAAAAACATAAAAATACCAAACCACCGATATGATCTTTGGTTATCGTCATGGGTGCTCCTTCACATACAACGTTTATTTACATACTGCTTTAACGGTAATAAATGTTTTAGCGGTAATAAAAAAGCGCAGCCTGCTTAACATAGGGAGCAGTACCACGCTTTAGGTTTTATTTAATTTAAGAAACCAAGCTCTCTCATGAGACTACCCATCTCTTGTTCTTGTTGAGCAAGGAAGGCTTCAAATTCAGTACCTGGCTTATAGATTTCAGTCCAACCATAGCGGTCACGTACTGTTGCCCACTCATCCGTTTCATACATTTTCTTTAGAACTTCTGCGTACTCAGCAACCTTCTCATCGCTCAAGCCCGGCGCTCCAAAGAAACCACGCCAGTTAACAAAGGTGGCATCGTAACCTAGCTCTTGAATCGTCGGTACATTCGGTGCAACCTTTGAACGTTCAGGCCCTGTCATCGCTAGAATACGAACTTCGCCCGCTTCAGCTAAACTCAGTGCTTCACTTAAGCCCGTTGATAGCACTTGGGTTTCACCCGATAGCAAGCCAGCCATTGCCTTGCCACCAGCATCATAAGCTAAGTATTTCAATTTACGAGGCTCACCACCTGCAGCTTTAAAGACCATCGCAGCAACAAGGTGATCCATGCTGCCTCGTGCTGAACCACCAGCAACCGACACTGAACGCGGGTTCTTCTTATAGTCGTCTACAATTTCAGTAAAGCTCTGATATTTTGAATCTTTCGCTACAACAAATGCAGCATAATCACCAATGGTCGCAGCAACCGGTGTTAGATCACGGAAAGACTGTGGGAAAACGTTTGATAAAGAGCGGATCACAATCGGTGTTGAGTTAACCATTAATGTATCTTTCGATTGAGCAGATGTTTTGATCAGATACGCAATTGCTTTACCACCACCGCCACCAGACATGTTTTCATATGATACTTTTTCGACGAGGTTAGATTTCGACAACGCTTCACCAGTGCCACGCGCTGTACTATCCCAGCCACCACCTGCACCTCCAGGTACAAGAAAGTGCACTTCATCCACTTTAGCCTGAGCTACGCCCATACTCATCGAGGCAGCCATCATGGTCGCCAGTACTGTTACACGTTTACAAGACAAAAACCGAGTAAGCATATTGTGTCCTTATTTAATTGTTATGTGTTCCTACGTAATAAAACTTATGCCAATCATAGCGCCATGAGAAGTTTGTAAATTTAATGTGAATAAGATACTTATTGGTGATTTTGTTCATATTGTTCACAGCACAATGAGTAATAAAAAGGTAAGGTGTGTGTAACAAAGCACTCGGTGGAAGGAATCGCCAAACAATGACGGCATTTTTGTCATTGCGTTTTTTACGCTTAAATACACGTATGGTATTGATTTTAGGGATTATTGCTGTATTACAAACGGGGATTCTCGGTCATTTTGCAATCCGCTATCTTGATAGCGTGCTTGATGAGCAAATTGGCCAGCAAGCCATGCGGGTTGCCCTTGCGATCTCTGTTTCCCCCGATGTTATTAGAGCTGTAGATGCTCGAAATACATCAGTTCTGCAACCATTAAGTTACAAACTTGCTAAATCTGCAGAAGCGCGTTTCGTTGTCTTTGGCGATAAAAATGGCATCAGGCTAGCCCACCCTAATAAAGCACGGATAGGCAAACCCATGCATGACGACGAAGGGGATATGAACGAAATAGCGCTGGTTGAGGGCCTGCCGTATATTTCCAAAGCCCATGGCAGTGTCGGGCAATCTGTCCGTGGTAAAGCCCCGATTTTTAATCAGCAAGGTACTGAGATTATCGGTATTGTCTCTGTCGGGTATTTGCTTGATACGGTTCAAGTATTAGTAAGCAATCATCGCACTTCTATGTTTATTGCCATTGCAGCGGCTTTCCTATTTAGTGTTATCACCGCAATTTGGTTTGCTCACCACTTCAAAAAAGCCATTTTTAATCTTGAGCCTGAAGAAATTGGCAGAATGTTCCAAGAACGAAATGCCACGCTCGAAACTGTACGTGAAGGAATCGTGGCCATTAACCAAGATGGAATAATTACCACTTTTAATCATGCTGCGATAAAGACCCTACAGCTACCAGAAACCCATACCTATATCGGCCAGCATATACAAGAGGTGCTGCCAGATAGCGGCCTATTGCACGTGCTCAGAAACGGCTCCCCACAATACGATCAAGAAGTCTGGATACATGATCAGCTTTTAATCGTGAATCGGATCCCCTTAATACAGGGCGATACAGTTAATGGCGTTGTCTCTAGCTTTCGGTTAAAAAACGAAGTTGATTTAGTCAGCCGTAAACTAACGCGAATAAAACAATATGCGGAAAGCCTACGCAGTCAGTCACATGAATATAATAACAAGCTACATACTATCGCAGGCCTAATACAAATAGACGCAACAGATGAGGCATTGGCAGTCATTGGTCAAGAAACATCAAGCCATCAGGCATTCATTCAACAACTTATGGATGTTACTTCTGACAGTATTCTCGCGGGTTGCTTACTGGGCAAGTACAATCGAGCCAAAGAGCTCGGGTTGAAACTTCACCTTGATGAGGCGAGCCATATGGCACATCTTCCAAGTGAGCTGCCAAGAGAGCAACTGGTGAGTATTCTCGGAAACCTTATCGATAATGCCTTGGAAGCAACATTAGCGCACCATGGCCGAGGAGGACAGATCACACTCAGCCTTTCCGATTACGGTAAGGAAGTAATTTTTGAAATAGAAGATCAAGGTCGAGGGCTATCGAATGAAGAAGTCGACGTCATCTTTACACGCGGCTACAGTACAAAAGATCAACAAGGGCATGGTATAGGACTTGATCTTGTTAAGACGTTAACAGAGCACCTTGGTGGCCTAGTTACCGTTGAACCCATTGAGCCTTACGGCAGTCGATTTACCCTCTATTTACCAAAAGAGAAACAGACAAAAGCAGAGGAAGCCTAATGTCAGACGCGATCAGCATAGTTATTGCAGAAGATGACCAACAGATAGCAGAAATTCAACGCCGCTTTGTCGAAAAAATTGAAGGATTTGAGGTTGTTGGTATTGCCCATGGCCTAGAAGAAGCACGAGATCTCATCGAAGTACTCAAGCCACAATTAATCTTGCTCGATAACCAATTTCCAACAGGTACGGGTTTAGATCTACTTCGTGAGTTGCGAGCAGAGTATTGCCATAGTGATGTCATTCTCGTCACAGCCGCGAAAGAAGTAGAGACCCTACGAACTGCTATGCACAGCGGTATTTTTGATTACATTCTAAAACCATTAATTTTTGAACGACTACAAGCTTCACTGGCCAAGTACCGAGCTCACCTAAGTAAACTCTCAGATATAGACTCTCTGCTACAGAGTGATGTTGATAAGCTTTTTCAGGCACCACCTGCCACCAAACAAGCTCAAGTGTTATCCAACAATAAAGTCACCAACAGATTACCGAAGGGAATTGACAGTTTAACGCTTGATAAAATAAGGGCGGTATTTAGTCAACAACACCTCACTCTAAACGCAGAACAAGTCGGTCAAGAAATTGGGGCAAGCCGAACGACAGCAAGGCGCTACCTCGAATTTATGGTTGCTACGGATGAACTCACTGCCGAAGTTTCATACGGTACAGTGGGCCGCCCAGAGCGTCGATATAAGCTCTGTGTTTAATTTAGTTAAAACTGTTTGATTGTATCCATTTCTATATCATCAAAAAAAGGGGAAGCCGATTGGCCTCCCCTTTTGATGATTTGAACGTGTGATTATTTGAACGACATTAGCAGTAAATCAAACGCCAGCTATACCGACGTTATACTTTGCTCTTTATTTCTGAAAACATTAATGGAAATGATCACCACAACAACCGCAATAGCTGCAAGTTGAATAGTCAATCCACTAAAGATCAAAGCAAAAGGGACTAGCAGCAATACCAAGCGCTCAGGTATCGACAGTAATTTAACCAACCGCCCTTCAATTGCACCAGCAAAGGCGACAATAAGCGTAATGGTCGTCACTATCGCAAACATGAACCCTAACCAGTTTTCGCCATCAAAAATTAATGGTGAAAATGCCATCATCAGCGGGATAAGGAAGAAACCTTGCGCTAACTTGAAAGCCTGTACTGCCGACTGCATGGGTGATGCGCCAGCAATCCCTGCCCCAGCAAATGCCGCTAGTGCAATCGGCGGAGTCACATTCGAGGTTTGTGATAACCAGAACACAATCATGTGGGCAGTAAGAATACCCAAACCAAGTTCAGTTAAGGCTGGTACGGCCATGATTGATAGCACAATATAGGCTGCGGTCACGGGTAACCCCATTCCCAGAATCACTGCTGCTACTGCAATTAAAGCCATTACAGACCATAAATAGCCACCAGACAATGCCATAAGGAACTGAGTAAACTGTAAACCAATGCCCGTCTGACCAACAACCCCGACGACAATCCCCGCCGTTGCACAGGCAACCGAGATAGGCAGTGCTAACAATGCCCCTTCTTTCATTCCCTCAAGGAATAAGCGGAGACTGATCCGGCTATGCTTACGGCACATAGCAGCAACCAACACAGCACTGCATCCCGCAATACCGACTAATACAGGAGAGTAACTCATTAGCAATAAAGTTGTGATCAACACCAATGGTACAATAAAGTGCCAGCCTTGCTTCATCACCACTTTTAGCTGAGTGACATTATCCATTCCCTTAAGGCCAAGCTTGCACGCCATTAAATGTACATACAACAAGGTACACCCGAAATACAAAATAGCAGGCGCAATAGAAACAAGCAGGATTTCACTGTAAGCAATGCCTGTAAACTGGGCCATGACAAAAGCCCCCGCCCCCATTACTGGCGGCATAATTTGCCCGCCAGTTGAGGCCGCCGCTTCAATGCCCGCAGCTTGCTCTGGCTTATAACCAAGCTTCTTCATCATCGGAATAGTCAGTGCACCAGTGGTTACTGTGTTAGCTATAGCCGATCCTGATATCGAGCCTAATGCCGCCGAAGCGATTACACTGGCTTTAGCTGGGCCCCCTCGATATTTCCCCGCAACCGCAAATGCGGCATCAATGAAGAACTGCCCTGCACCTGTTACTTGAAGAAAGGCACCGAACAATACGAAGATAAACACCACGCCCGCAGCGATTGCCAATGGCGCCCCAAACACCCCATTGGTTGAATAAATATGGAAACGAATAATTTCATCAAGGGCAAATCCTTTGCTAGCAACACTGGCCGGCAAAAGATCACCAAACATGGCATATGATAAGAAAAGTCCAGCGATGACAACCATCACCATACCAACGGTTCGCCTCGTGGCTTCCAATAGCGCTACAATCAAAATTGAACCAGCAAGTACATCACTACTGCTTAGCCCATCAAGTAAAAAGCCGATGTCATCATAGTCAAATCGAATAATATGCTGAACGGCCCACAGTGTGGCCACAACAATCGCTAAATCAACAAGCCTCGCAGGAAGATAAAGTGGGTTGTCCACTTTCAAAATCGGTTTAACGAGAAACACCAGCGCGAGTATCCAGCTAAGGTGTATAGGGCGAAATACAGGGGCAGAAAGGTTGGCAGTAATACCTTGCCAAATTTGAAATACTGATAAAGCGAATGCAGCAACAGCCGCCAGTTGCATTAAACGTTCAGTTAGCCTGTGATTTAACGCCGAAGAATTGGTCATTGCGTACTCCTTGTTTACTGCAATGTTCTATACCCATGTAACGTCGAATTGCTTGGGTATATCCCCCCGATATATTTCGGGGGGTATTACTTCACCCATCGATTGAGATAGGTGACACTTCGGATTATTTATTTTTGTTCACTCATAAACTGCTGTGATCCCGGGTGCAATGGAATACCTGCAAGCTTATTCATATTTTCAACGGTAGTGAATTTCGTTACACCGATCGACTGGCGGATTTGATCGATATTATCAAAAGCAACCTTCGTCATTTCATAAGCCAGGTCTTTATCCAAATCACCTTTAACAACCAGTACATTCCATACAGCTGGCGCTTGGAATGCAGGAACATTTCGATAGCTACCCGCTTCAACATCTAAGCCACTGTATGATGCATTTGCTTCATTAATCATGGCCAACTCGTCTTCAGTGAATGAAAGAATACGAATATCACGAGTAAGTGCTAGCTCAGTAATAGCACCTACGCCTAAGCTTCCTACAATCACTCCTGCATCAATTTGGCCGTTACCCAATGCTTCAGTGGTTGCCGTATAGTTCAGTGCCTGTCCACGCATGTCACTCTCTTCAATACCCAGAGTTTTCAAAATGTTCAATGCGCTAACACGCGTACCAGAGCCTGGTGCACCAAGGGCAACTCGCTTACCTTTTAGATCCGCTACAGACTTAATGTCTGAGTTTGCAGGTACTAAAAACTGGACAACGTTAGGATATAGCGCAAATAAAACGGAGACGTCCATCTTACGTGGGAAAGGCTCCGTGCCTTGGTAAGCTTGCTGAACAACGTTACCCATAGCAATTCCCGCCAACTGCTGCTCTGTCGACACTTTAATCACGTTTTCTACTGATGCTGCCGTCACTTCCGCACGCATATTAAAATCATCAATATTTTCGTTCCACACCTTCGCTAGTAACCCACCTAAAGGATAATAGGTACCACTTTGACTCCCTGTACCGATAGTGTAATTGTTTGCAGCAACAGGTAATGAAACAGCTAAAGCAAGAGAAATTATCCCTTTTTTGATCATTGAACGCATTGAGTATTCCTTCTCATTCAGAACGCTAAATTGTAGGTTTCAAATACAACTTAAAAGCACTTCGTCGTATTGTTCTATCGATGTTGCATCAAAAGAAATCGCTTTTAAATGTTAAATTTGTGAAATTTGTGAAAATGAGATATCAGCAGTGTTAACTACATCAATAACCGCACTTTCGTTATTTCACCCTACAATTTTGTTTCTTCTTACATTATTACCAACCAGTAAAAGTTATTTCCATTTCAACTCTATTATCATTATTCTGTAAATAGATAAACTACAGCCCATACCAACAACAAGTACAAAAACATTAAGGATTTTATATGGGCTGGCTATTTCTTACTCTGGGTGTATTGGCAGAAGCAACATCTCATGTTGCATTACGTTCGACGAATGGCTTCACCAATCTATTCCCCAGCATCATTGTTGTACTCGGCCACCTTCTCGCCTTTCTATTCCTTGGACAAGCAATGAAGTCATTACCTGTCGGTATCGTTCACGCCATGTGGGCAGGGATGGCCATTGTTATTGTTACCGCTATGTCGAGCATCATCTATAAACAGCATTTAGATGCCAAAGTCTGGCTAGGTATGATCGTTGTCGCCATCGGCATTGCCATCATCAATCTTTCAGGAGCGTCGCACACTCACTAATACATGGGGTAATCGCATGAATGAACAAAGGGCTATTAACCTTTATTACTATCTAGTGAACAACAAGGCACCACAAAAAGACATCAATGCGGTGTTAAAACTATTAGCAGAACAGCATCATATCGATCTAACACGGTTAGATCGAAAAAGACCTCGAAATCAAAACCGGTTCGATATCAACAGTTACGGTGCTGGCGGATCTAGAACCTTAAACCAAACACGGCAGCTAAATGGGTAGAGAACGAATAGCTTCTGTTTCATTGTCCACTCGTCAGGTATATTGTAAAGACTACAAAACTAAAGCCAGCAAAACTGCTGGCTTTACATCATTCAGAATTAGCAATCTTTTGTTATTCGCTTAATTTTCAATTCACCAAGTATATTATTTTCACGCTCGCCTCGAGTAATAATCAAATAGCATTGCTTTGCTGTTAGTGAGAAGTCATCTCCTGATGCCTCACCTCGCTTCACATAAACCTGATAATCACCGTATGGTGAGAATGCATCATACAGTCCATAACCATCAGTATTCATAGCACGTTTAATGTTTTTGGATCTTAGTTCGATATGGCCATCTTCAATAACAATATCAGTATTTGGTATGGTTACTTTTCCAACTGTACTTTCAACACCACTGACCATGGCCTTGCCCATCACGACTCCATCTGCACCATTAAATGCACCGACAAAGCCTTCTAGGGCAGACTTTCTCGCATCAGATTGAATATTCAAAAAACGTGGGGCTGCTGTTACTGATAAAATCCCTAATATAACAATAACAACCACAATTTCTATTAGCGTAAAACCTTTACTTGCTTTCATATTTCCGAACTAGTTTACTTTGCATTTACCCAGCGTCAAAAAACCGCCAGTTTGAATTACAGCGAATCATATACATACTGTAAAGGCTTTACCATCAATAATTATACAATGTTTTTTAAATGAACTGGCACATGCCAGTTGCATAAACATAGTGTTGGTATCAACACTTTTCCCATAAATTCAAATACCTCCATTTACTTACATCTGAAGTGTCGAATCCCCACTTTCACAGCAAGCAGTTTGTTACATTTACACACAAATAAAACACTGTTCATTTCGTACAGGAACAATTCAGGAAAGTGATGGTAAATTGATTCACATAATAAAGACCACAGGCGTGGTGCAGAGTTTTAACATTACTAGCAGCAGGAAATCATAATGAACAATTTCGGAAAAGCATCTATCGTTTCAATTATTGGCCTTACTTTACTGACTGGTTGTGTAAACCCAGGTGAGGATGATCCTAATGCAGCGACTAAACAAGGTGCTGCTGGCGGTGCGTTACTTGGCCTAACACTAGGTGCACTAACTGGTGATGCTGAACTTGCTATGAAAGGTGCTGTTGCTGGCGGTGTTGCCGGTGGTGTTGCTGGTTCATCGGTAGATCTTCAAAGTAATCGTGACAACATTCGTCATGACAGCCGAAATGACTCTCTGTCTCAAATTGGTAACGGTAACGCAGGCTCGGCTAACACAGCAACGCCACAAAACTGGGACCAGCTTGATAACTTTACTGGTGACTGGAATGTTAATATTTGGAGTGGTGTAGTATCACAGCCAGTTACAGGCACAGCAAGTGCTTCTGGTTCTCTAGCTAAAACCACTGAAGCAAGCCTTCAAATCAACAATCTTCAGGTACAAGGCGCGAAACAATCTCTTGAATTAACTGCAAACTTTGCCTATACCCCTGAAGCTGGTTACACACTGTCGCTAAATAACAATGCCAACAATATTCCTGTCAATTTTGCTGGTGAATATCAGCAAGGTATGAACCGCTATAACTACTACCCAACAAACACTCAAGCAAGTATCTTTGAAGGTATCGACTCTTCAACGGTACGCGTCGAACTTGGCTTTGCTGGCTCAAATGTAATAATGATTGATGCTTATGCACAAGTTGATGGCAAAGAAGAAAAAGTACAAACGTATCGCTTCACAAAAAGCTAACGTTCACCGATTAAAAAGTTAAAAAATACAACGCTGTATCTTCCAAAGGCTCAGGAAGGTACGGCGTTTTTACCTTTAGACAACTCCCTTCTCTCCTATCATCACCTATCTAACGCCAATCAATTCACTAACGAATATCGTGCATTGGTATCAACATCTCAATTTAAAAACATAAAATTAACATCTAATATTACAAATAACCGCTTTTATTGTTAGTATCGCGCTACTGTTTAAGGATAAACAACTAAAAATGGCTGCAAATACAACGAATAAGACAATGACACAACATCAAATGAGGCTAATGGTTGTTTTAACCATCGTTGTCTCATTGATCATGTCTAATGTGCTCTCATCTCTCGTTGTATTAAACCCAGACCAAAACAGCATTGCGCGTAACTGGTTAACCGGAGACAAAGTTTTAATCTGCACAAGTGAAGGCTTACAATGGATTAGCATCAATACTCTTAAAGAAAAAAACAGCCATCCCGACTCAGAGAAACATTCAACCGAACACCAGCCACTCGTTAAATTTCACTGCCCAATATTCAAGCTTCAACAAGTGGCACTCAACGACTTTTCTGGGCCTTTTTTAGCGTTTGTTACACTGTCGACGCAATTGCCAGCTGAAGTAAAACTCAACTATATGCCGATTCTCACTCGGCTTTATTACGACTATGCGCCAAAGCACTCTCCGCCTTTTCTAGCGAAATACTCACCCAAATAAAAATTTAAAAATATAGTCATAACTCGCTAGAAAAAGCGTGTGCTCATGGAGAAAGTAATGAAAAAAATTCAATCACTTATAATGACCTCAGTATTTGCATTTAGTAGCTTAGCTTTTGCTCACGAATACAAGACTGACACACTGCATATTGATCACCCATGGTCTAAGCAAGTACCGCCTACCTCTTCCGTTGTCGCTGGTTTTTTCAATGTGATGAACCATGGTGACCAAAATGATATTTTACTCGGCGCCTCTTCACCTATTGCTGAAAAGACCGAGCTTCATGCTCACATACATGAAGATGGTATGATGAAAATGCGTGAGGTTGAGCAAATTGAAATTCCTGCCAATGACACACAGTCACTTAAACCTGGTGGCTACCACATTATGTTCTTCAACATAAATGAAGTACCAAAGCTTGGTGATCAATTTCCAGTCACTCTTAATTTTAAAAATGCTGGCAACGTAAATATAGATGTGAAAGTTGAGAAGGCAACATACATGCCTGAGAATGACAAAACTGAGCAAGCGATGGATCATTCGAACCACTAATAACGAAAAGTAATCTCAGCGCTAAAGCGTAATTAAGGCCAGCAGGTGAAAACTGCTGGCTTTTTATTTGCTCGATGCTAATCCAAATCAATATTGCTGAGTATTAAGGTTGTTTATTCTCATTTTTTCACGCAACCTTATGTGTAACACATATATAAGCACATCAACATTATGCGTCTTGACGATCTCAAACTCTTTACCACCGTCGTTCAACTTGGTAGCTTTACAGCAGCAGCAAACGCGTTAGATCTTCCCCGCGCCAACGTCAGCCGACGTATTGGGGATCTCGAAAAACACCTTAATGCTCAGTTGTTCTTTCGTACGACTCGAAAATTACGCCTGACTCAACATGGTGAAATCTACTATCAAGAGCTTCTAAAAGTCATAGTGGGTATAGATAAGGCACAAGATGCAATTCACCAACTCGATGACAGTCCCGTGGGTAAAGTTAAGATTGGTGTACTGCCTGATAGCGATGAAGTCGTACAGCCTATTTTGACCGAGTTCCAGCACAAGTACCCTGAGATTGAGCTAGATGTTCGATTCAGTAGTAATGGCTTCCAAGATTTATATGAAAAAGGGTTAGACATTGCATTCCACGCTGGTACTTTACAAGACTCAAGCCTTGTAGCCCGCCATATTGCGAGTATTAATCGCTTTTTGTTAGCGAGTCCAAGCTATATTAAGCAACATGGTGAGCCGCGTAGTATTGAGGAACTGGCCCGTCACCGCTGTATTTGTTACCGCTGGCCTGATGGACGAGTTGAAGATACATGGCGATTTACTGACTCCCAAGTATCTGTCTCGCCGAAGCTCAGCAGTAACAGTACTAACTTTATACGCCGCTCTATGATTGCAGGCCAAGGCATTAGTTTTTTACCTTTGCTGCTCGCAATTAATGCAATGGAATCAGGCGAGTTAATACGCGTATTACCAGAGTATCAATCAAAAAGTGATGATCTTTGGCTTATCTACCCCGATAGACTAGGCATAAGCAAAGCAACTCGCACACTGATCAACCACATACTAGACAAGTTACCTGCAGTATTCTAATTGTTACAGTTTTCATACCAATTCATCTGACCATATCGACCATTATCTATATACAAGCGATAGTACAAAATTTATTGTCATGATTTTCATGACAGTATTTCCTGCTAGAGTCAGATTATCACTTCCATCAACCATCATAAAATGACGCCTACAGAAACAGTGGGAATCTATTATGAAATCAACAACTTTTTTGCTTGCGCCACTTTCACTACTGCTTTTAACAGCATGTAGTGATGTGACAACAGAATTAGCTGAAAAAACACCGAGACCAGTACAAGCAATAAAGCTGGGTGACATGAGTCAGCTCAGTGTTAAGCAGTTTGCTGGCGTTTTAGAGGCAAAATATAGCGCCAACCTCGCCTTTAAAGTACCTGGGACCATTGAAGAGATTCTGGTTAAGACTGGCGACTCGGTTGTTAAAGGGCAAGTTATTGCACGCCTTGATCCCCATGATTATCAAGTTACTGTACTCGAATTAGAGGCACGCCTCGATGAGGCTCAAGCAGCGCATGCACTTGCGGCCATTGAATTAAAGCGAGTAAAACAAGCCTCCGACGACAATGCGATTGCAAGCGTCAACCTTGACCGAGCTCAAGCTGGTTATAAACGCAGTGCCGCCATGGTCGAAGTCGTTACGCAAAACTTGCAAAAAGCACAAGATGCGCTGAAATACACATCATTAACAGCCCCATTTAATGGCGTTATTGGCAAGCGATTTAGCGACGAATTCGAACAAGCAGTACCCGGTATACCAGTTTTTATCGTACACCAACCGAACCAACTGCAAGCTAGGCTAGATATGCCAGAAAGCATAATGTCTAATTTTAACCGTGGCGCACCAGCGTCGGTCAGTTGGTATGGCTTTGAGCACAATATTCCGGCAACGATAAAAGAAATCAGCACCCTACCGGACATTATTAAACAAACCTACACTCTTGTTTATGCACTTGATACAGAAGCACTGCTCGCCAACAACGCGCGAGTATTGCCAGGTAAAGCCGTAAAAGTAGCAATCAAGTTCAAACAAGAAACGGGGCAATATTGTATCCCCTATTCGGCAATTTTTGTCGATCCTACTGCTGGAACTGCGATATTTACGATCGATAATGGTATAGCACAACCTAAACCAGTTACCGTTAATACGATACAAGGTCAAGATGTGTGCGTATCAGGTAATATCGCATCAGGCGACGTTGTTATTATCGCAGGCACACATTACATCAAACCCGACACCGTATTGGGTAACATCAATATTATCGCTTCAATTTATCCCTCACCAACCAACGTTAGTCAAAGTGAGCAAATTGCTCTTCAGTCACCTTCTCAATCACACACACAATAGGCAACATTCATGAATCTTGCAGAATTTGCCATCCGACAACGTACCTTTGTCATTTTCTTTTGTGCATTGTGCGTTGTTGCTGGCCTAACGTCCTATTTCAAACTGGGTAAATTAGAAGACCCAACATTTACCGTTAAAAGTGCCGTTGTAGTTACGCTTTACCCCGGGGCATCAGCTCTAGAAGTAGAAGAACAAGTAACCGATAAAATCGAAACAAAGCTCCAAGAAATGGAGTCCTTATGGAAACTCCGCTCTTTGTCTCGGCCTGGTAGTTCCATGATCTTTATTGATCTTAAAGAATCAACCCGCTCGCAAGATCTCCCTCAAGAATGGGATTTACTGCGTAGAAAGGTTAATGACATTAAGCTCAATCTACCAGCAACAGCTCAGATCAGTATTGTTCAAGATGAGTTTTCTGAAGTCTATGGCATGCTTTTCGCGGTTACTGGTGACGGTATTGAACCTAACGAGCTAAGACTGTATGCAAAAGAGCTACAACGCCGTTTGAAAGCCGTTGATGGTATCAAAAAAATCGAACTTCACGGTGTTCGCAACCAAGTCGTAAATGTCGATATACCTGATGAACGCCTTGCTGAATATGGCTTGTCATCCGCTCAAGTGATAAATCAATTAGCCAGTCATAACATGACCTATGATGCTGGGCAGTTTAAAGCGGGCATAGAACGTATTCGTGTAGATCAAGGCAGTGAATTCAAAAGCTTAGATGACATACGTGATTTAACTATTAAGAGTGGTATCGCTGACTTTAGCTCAGGGCTTATTCGCCTTGGTGATATCGCGACGGTTTCAATGGGCTATCAAACACCCGCATTAACAGAAAGCCGATTTAATGGCACAGATGCGATTACCCTTGCGGTTAGTCCTAACAACGGTATTAATGTTGTCTCTTTAGGCGAAACCCTCAACCAAGTCATTGCTGAGTACCAACAAATACTTCCTCTGGGTGTTGAAGTAAACACAGTTGCTTTCCAACCCGAAGAAGTTCAAAAATCAATTAATAACTTCGTTACTAATTTAATTGAGAGTGTGGCCATTGTTGTTGCCATTCTATGGCTGTTTATGGGCTTTAAGAGTGCAATGATTGTTGGCAGCAGCTTGATGTTTACCATCTTATTGACTTTGGTATACATGAAATTTCAAGCAATTGACTTACAGCGTGTTTCTCTAGGTACGTTTATTCTTGCTTTGGGAATGCTCGTTGATAATGCCATTGTTGTGACCGACATGATTATTAATAAGTTCAACAAAGGGGTTAATAAACTTAAAGCAACTAAAGAAACCATTGATGAAACGGCAAAGCCGCTTTTAGCTGCAACGATTATTGCCATCATGGGTGCAAGCCCGGTTTTATTCTCGCAAACAGACTCTGCTGAATTTGCTATCTCAGTGTTTTGGGTTATGTGTTCATCCCTATTGCTATCATGGCTTGTTGCTATGACGGTCACGCCGCTCATGTGCTGGCTGTTTATAAACCCTAAAATAGCTCAAGAGGGACAACAAAATTCCAAACCATCCATTTATCAAAAAGCGATCTCATATACGGTTGCTCACCCATTAAAAGCGATTAGTCTTTTAGGGCCGTTGTTGGCGATTACCGCATTCGTCATTCCAAATATTGCGATCAACTTTATGCCAAGCTCGGATAGACCAATGGTATTTTTGGATTATTGGTTACCTAATGGTGCCCAGATAGAGCGTACATCTCAAGATATGACCCATGTTGAAAAGTGGTTATTAGAGCAACCCGAAGTCAAAAATATTACAACGTTTGTTGGCGCAAGCGCCCCTCGTTTCTCTGTAACAGTAGAACCTGAACCATTTGACCCAAGTTACGGGCAAATATTAATTAATACACACGACTTTGACTCGATAGACGCTTTAGTTCAGCGAGGAGATGCATGGCTTAGAACAAATTTCCCTCATGCAGAACCGCGTTTTCGAGCGCTAAAACTGGCAACAAAAGATAAGTTCAGTATTGAAGCGCGTTTTATCGGACCAGATCCAAAAGTGCTTCATGCGCTTTCGGCACAAGCTCAAGATATTTTGGCTGCCAACCCTTACACCAAATATGTGCGTGATGATTGGCGTCAACCAAGTAAAGTCATTGTCCCGCTGCTGAACCAAGAACAAGCACGCCGCGCAGGGGTTAATCGCACAGATATCGCACTAGCGATTAAACGAGCTACCGAAGGGGTTACATTAAGCCAGCTGCATCAAGGTGACGAGCTAATACCAATTAAAATCCGTAGTTCGAATGCCGACATCAGTTCATTAGACACCCTACCCGTTCGCTCTCTATTGGGAGTACATACTGTTCCTCTTGGACAAGTCATGGATGGCTTTGAGTTGAAAACCGAAGAAAGCATGATTTGGCGACGTAATCGCCTTCCAGCAATCACTGTTCAGGCTGGCGTTGATGGCATGACGGCATCCGACGTTCGCAAGCAAATTGCGGCTCAAATCGAAGCGATTGAACTGCCTTATGGCTACCAGTTTGAATGGGGAGGTGAATATTACGATGAACATAGATCAATCGTTGATACGCTAAAACAAATGCCTAAAGCATTACTCGTTATGGTGGTTATTCTTGTCGCTTTATTCAATGGCTTCAAACAACCCATTATTATTCTCACAACAGTTCCGCTCGCAGCAACAGGTGCTAGCTGGTTCTTATTGATAATGGATAAGCCCTTTGGTTTTATGGCGCTCATCGGTGCAATTGCACTTTCAGGTATGATCATTAAAAACGGTATCGTACTAATGGATCAAATTGAGTTAGAACGTGCAAACGGTCGAACATTAGAAGATGCCATTAAAGAGGCAACACTGAACCGCACAATGGCAATTTCAATGGGGGCATTAACGACAGCAATGGGGATGATACCATTACTTTCTGATGTGCTATTTGATCAGATGGCTGCAACTATTATTGGTGGTTTAGCTGCTGCAACCGTCTTATCACTGTTTATTATGCCAGCTTTATATAGGCTCTTTTATCGTGCTGATTTACATAAGACGCCTGAAACGAACACGATGAAAAATGAGGAGCTAACCAATGAACTTAGCTAAACTCTGCCCTATCGCTTTAGCATTAATCATGACTGGCTGTGCAACAGCACCTGATTATGCAGCACCTAACGATGTACTTATAAGCAATTACCTCAACCAAGGCGCTGACGGTACATCAAACGTACTTCAGCAAAATGAAGCCGTTCACTCAACGTGGTGGTATCAATTTAACGACAGTACTCTCAATCAACTGGTTGCCGATGCACAACAGCAAAATATTCCGTTAAAAATAGCGGCAGAACGTATTAAGACAGCACAAGCATACCAAAATATTGTTGAGTCATTTAAGGTGCCTACAGTCAGCTTAGGTGCTGGATATTCATCTTTAGGACTCAGTGATAATGACCCATTAATGGGGCCGCTAGTGTCAGCAAATAATCCATTGGGTACATCACTCGTTGATAGTAATCAGCAAGCTTTCACGATGGGAGCAACCATTGCATGGGAGCTGGATTTATTTGGCCGCATTGACAAACAAGCTCAAGCTGCTGAGATCCGAAAAGAACAAGTCGAGATATATCGTCAAGGGCTGACAACTATGATCACCTCTGATGTTATTCATAATTACCTCCAGCTTCGCGGTGCACAAGCGCGTAAAGTGATTGCGAAAGACATGGTTGATGACCAAGAGGAAACGCTTGAATTAGTAAAGAAAGTAGCCAAAAGTGGCTACGGTTCAGATCTTGATGTAGCGAGAGCAAAAGCAATGCTCGCTGCGACAAAATCCATAATTCCACAATTAGATACGGCTGAAAACGCACACCGCCAGAGGCTGGCGATATTACTAAGCGAAACACCGTCACAAATGCAGGTGCGTCTTTCATTGCCAAAAACAATTCCAACATTCAAAGGGTTGATCCCAACAGGTCTTCCATCTGATTTATTAAAACGTCGGCCAGATCTGCAAATTGCCGAACGCGAAATGGCGGCCATTAATGCCGAGTTGGGGGCTGCTGTCGCTAACCAATACCCTAAGTTCTACCTTACTGGTGCACCAGGGTTTCTGGCGAAAGACTTTGATGACTTGTTCAGCAATAACTCAACAGCCTGGATAGCCAATATTGGCGTCAGCTGGAATATTTTTGATGGTGGGCGGACTGAAGCCATGATCGATCTGCAAGAAACGCGCTTTAGAAGCAGTGCTCTTGCATATCAGCATGCTGTAAACGGTGCTATCGGTGAAGTGGAAACCTTACTTAATGGCTACGGTAATAGTCAGCAATACCAAATGCTGATAACGGAATCTCAAACTGAAACGGATATCGCCGTTAGAAAGGCCAAGTCTCTCTATCGTGCTGGATTAATTGATTACCTCTCGGTTCTTGATGCACAGCGCCAGCAACATGTATTACAAGACCGTGTCATTGCTGCTCGTTTACAAACAGCCAATATGGCCGTTGGGTTAAATAAAGCGCTTGGTGGAAACTGGGCGATTTAATCATTGAATAACGAATGTGCTACTTCATTTATGTTCTTCAACATAAATGAAGTAGCAAAAATATCTCAGCTTAATTACCGGCACTAAAACGTAATGAAGGCCAGCAGGTAAGACTGCTGGCTTTTTATTTACTCGATATTAATTCAGCGGTATTACGAATTCAGCCCGATATTTATATGAGTTATATCACATATATGAAGCCATATTTTTCTTAACCGTAACAGCTAATAATGATATCAATTAATAACTTTTACTTTTTTCTCATCCTCCCACACAGACCAACCCTTTGTTTATTAAAATATTTATCGCCATTATTACACACCAGTAAAAGTCATTTATAAAAAACCTAGATTATCACTTTTCACGGAATGGAGCATACTGCCTCCAACAAACGAAGAGCCTAAATCATGGCTCTGATGTTAACTTAATTCTATGTTATATAATCGTTACACCTGTTGGTTTAATATTGAATTATTTCAATCTATCTACAGGTATGGTTATTTAGCTAAATATGATTAGTGATGCATTTAGTACTAGATGCCATAATAAATGAAGGTAAGAAGTGAAAAAATTAAACGTTTCTATTACTGCGTTGTTGGTTTTATTTTCAGCCGCAACATTAGCTGATATTGATATTGCAGATACAAAAAATGGTTCATGGATAACGGTATCTAATAACGGTGCTGTAGAAGAAAATGCATCAGTTACGGTTTCAAATATTCCACAAGTAACTCAATCATTTAAAACTAATTCGAATGGACGTGTATTCATTCCACTATCATTAAATAGTTCACGTTCTGTTCAATATAAAGCCATAACATCTGATGGTGTAGAATTATCACGCAGTGGTTTCCACAGCGTAAGTAAGCGCTAACCGCCTGAATAAAACATCAACCACATAATCTTATAGTTTATCTCCATGTTTTTATAGACTATAAACCAAGGAAAATAAAATGACGACTCTATCTGATAAGCCAGGTATCACTCTATTAAAATCTGGCTCATTTAAGTTAAATAATTTAAGTCAACTTCTTGAAGTCGAAGGTTTAAAAAGCCATATGGCTGAAGTTGCGGTGACAAATAATTCAAATGCATTAACTATTGGTCACTTCACCATGGAACCAGGCGTTGAATTTGAATACCTTTATGATTCTGTAGAATATAAAGTGATCACCAAAGGTAAAATTGTAATGCGTGACAAGCAAGGTAATAAATACATTGCTGAAGTTGGTGATGTTATTTTATTTTCACCTAATGTCACTGTAATTTTTGATGCTGAAAGTGATGGTGAGGCTATTTATACCGCTCACCGAAAAGCAGCGCCTGAATTTGCACCTCAAGCATAATTCTCAAGGTATTATTATGATAAGTAAAGTGGTTAACAAATATAGAGCGATAAATACGTAAGCAACTAAAGTCACTAGGTTTAGAACCTTATGACTGCCTTTCTCCTGTATTGATGGATGCAATCGCGACACATATTGCAAATAACAAATAACAGATAAAAAGGCTCTTCGGAGCCTTTTTTCAAATGGTCATTAACCTACCCTAAGAAAGTGCTATTTATGGCCGCTATTCCAACATTGACACAGCATCATATTGCGACAAAATCGGAATGACGCCACATTGACACGACAAAGAGACCCTCGGGCTCACTAGCCATCTTCTCTTTTTCTGCTCATTATTCCCTCTTGATTGTGTCTAACATTTAATCAATAATGATTTTCAAACACGCGTTTAATTATTAACGTAAAAATCAAAATACTAAGAGCAACTATGTCTTCAATGTTAAAGCTGCACAAACTTGACGGCTACATACAGTCAATTTATCTTGCTGAATACCCTCACGGCCTGCTACTTCTCGACGGCTGTAGCCGTGCCGATATCCCCTATATCAAGGCATTCATCACAGATACACTCCACCGTCCATTGACGGATCTTTCGCTAGTTGTCGTCACCCACATGCACCCCGACCATGCAGGTGCTGCTCATCTACTTAGAAAAATCTCAGGGTGTAAAATTGCAGCGGCCAATGTCGGCGGCGATTGGTATAGTGGCGTAGATGGTAAGCTCATGCATTTGGCTGATATCTATTTAGCTAAATGGGTCGCTAAACGTATGAAAAAGCCAACACAAAAAGTTTGGTACTCCAGCATTTTAAAGCCCGATTATCGTCTTGATGATAATGAACCCTTACCAGGCTTCCCTGAATGGGTCGCCATAGAAACACAAGGTCATACCGACCGAGATATTTCGTTACACCACCAGCCTAGCAACCGTATTTATGTGGCTGATTTAATGGTAAAAGTAAAAGGTCGGTATATTCCCCCTTTCCCTGTATTTTACCCCAACCGCTATCGTCGTTCTTTACATAAAATTATCGATTTGAAAGCAAGCTCCCTCATTCTTGCTCACGGTGGTGAAATTCAACCTTCCGAAGAAGAACTTCAATACTTGCTTGACCGCACACCAACGAAGCCCATGACGCATTGGCGTTCAGTTAAAGCAAAAGTAAAGAAAGCACTTATCAAACAACATTAATATGTTGGATCGACCACACCTCGATGTACCGTTAGACGCTACACCAAAGGTATTCAAATAAAAGAAAGTTCCACGATTTGAAAAACCTGCAATACGGCTTTGGTTTACGCCAAAGCCTGAACTTAAAGCTATAGATATGTCGATATAACTGACATACAGCGATTAACCGTTTCTTCTTTTTCACCTACTGGAGCTACATAATGAATCGCTGATTCAGCTGAGGCTTTATTTGCAAGTTTACTAATAAACCACGCAGCTAAGTACTGAGACGACATGCAACCGCCTGCTGTCGCAATATTACCCTTTGCAAAAAACGGCTGATTCAAAACAGCGACACCAGATTCAAGCACCCAAGGCGTTGTTGTTAAGTCAGTACATGCTGGTATACCTTTAAGCAAGCCTAGAACGGACAACAAAAGCGTTCCAGAGCACTGCCCTCCGATTAACTGCCGATCAGGATTCAATGTTAGTCGAGACAGAATGGTTTCATCTTTTGCTATAGCGCGTGTTAATGCACCACTACCGAATAACACTGCATCTGCGCTATTTGCAAACTCAAGTGGTTGCTGAGCTTTAACAACAACGCCATTCATTGATGTTACAAATTCAGAGGGGCATGTAATTTGTACATTCCAGCCAAACTCTTTCATTCTATTTATAATGCTTGAAGCTATGAATGAGTCCAACTCATTAAAGCCTTCAAAGGTAAGTACTGCAATATTCATATCCAATTCCTTTTGCTTAATGCCAGCCATATAGCAGGCCCCACTAAATATCAAATCAAAACGGCTAACTCTAAAAGCGCTGCCTTGAGGCATTTATGACGCAACTTATACCCACAGAACCCCACTAATAACCGTCCTAGCCGAACCAATGAGTTTAATACGTTTGTTTGGTAGAAGTTCTGTACATATATACCCTCCTCTCGAAGAGGCTTGATACGCATTGAATCTGTATTTCTTCAGCTTCTGCCCCCAGTATTGAGTTAGAGCACAGTGAGCAGAGCCCGTAACTGGATCTTCATCTACACCAACCCATGGTGCAAAATATCGAGACACAAAATCCAAGTTTTGATCAGTTGACTGTGCTGTTACAACAACACCACGCCCTTCTATTTTCTTCAATGCATCAAAGTTGGGTGACAAATTAAACACTATATCGTCGCTAACTACTTCGATAATGTTTTTTGAGTCGAAGCCACCAAACGAAACGACCTGTTCATCACTAAGACCAAGCGACTGAATCAATATATTATTTATTGGTAAATCCAATAAGAGTTCCGTGCTTGGAAAGTCCAGTTCAATTGTCGATTCGCAAATTCTAGCGGACAAAGAACCAGATAATGTGTTGAAAGTTAATATATCCCCAACTTGCGCTAAGCCCTTACCTTTTAATACGTGTGCTACCGCTAGTGTTCCATGACCACATAACTTCACCTCTACTTTCGGTGTAAACCAACGCAAATTCATATCGTTTAATGTTAAGAAGGCTGTCTCTGACACAGCCATTTCCTCCGCAATCGAGAACATTAGCTCTTCAGTCAGAGGATTTTCTGAGATACAAACACCCGCAGGATTTCCCTTAAATGGTTCCGATGTAAAAGAGTCAACTTGGTAGATTTCTAAATCCATAACCACCCTCATATGTAAATTTTACGGTTGCATAACGCTAAGATAAACAACACACCCACTTATCTTTCAATACCCACAACCTTCATACCAAAACTGCCCAGTATAAAAACGAACCAACGTTAAAATATAGAACCCGATCCCATCTTAATCGGTAATACCTTTAATACGCCTATAACCAAGTAAAAATGTGCTAAAGCTTACTAGAAGCTTTAGCACATTTACATTTTATAGGTACGTAACCGTCAATAACTCAATTAAATATCACTGCATAATAAGTATAAAAGGAATGGGAATATATATGACTAAGTGGGTATGGGCTTTACTGGCATTTTTTATGGTATGCCTTCAGGCGAATGCAGCGACATCGCGCGATTTAGCCAAAACGACAACATCTTGGGACGGGCAACCTCTTCCCAGTTACAATCTAAAGCAACCTGAAATAACCATCAAAGAAATCATCATTGCACCCGGCGAGAAACTCCCTTTACATCAACATCCTGTGATAAATACCGGCATATTATTAGCGGGTGAATTAACTGTTCACACAAAAGATAAGAGCATCACGATTAAAACTGGGGATACACTGGTCGAGGTCATGAACACCTCTCATTACGGTGAAAATAATGGCAGTGAACCAGCAAAAATTATTGTCTTCTACTTTGCAGAAAAAGGGACAAAAGTGACAGTGTTAGATCACTAGGGCTTCAACATTTTAATGTACCAAAAGTGATTATAAAACAACCATAGTTTCTACCACGTTTTATGGTTGTTTTATGGTTGTTTTATGGTTGTTTTATATTAAAAGTCCTACCGACTCGCTACATTACTCTTGATGCAGCTCTAAATATCGTTGAGTCACTAATCTTAGCTGCTGTTTCTCTTTTTCAGAGATAAAGCTAGCTTCAATTGCATTAAAAGTGAATTGTGCAATTTCATTTTCATTCATCGTGTGCGCCCTATAAACTGCCAAAAAGTTATCCGTCATATAACCGTCAAAATAGGCAGGATCATCAGAGTTTATCGTTACACATACCCCCTTGCGAAGAAGCTCAACAATATTGTGTTGCTCCATATGGTCAAATACTTTTAGTTTAATGTTAGATAACGGGCAAACAGTAAGGGGAATACGTTCAGTAATTAACTGCTTTACTAGAGCACTATCTTCTGAGCAACGAACACCGTGATCAATTCGAGTAATTTTCAGTAGGTTTAATGCATCTCGTATATTACTTGCAGGCCCTTCTTCTCCAGCATGGGCAACAGCAATGAAGCCTTGGTTAATGGCTTGCTCAAATACTCGTTTAAATTTACTCACTGGATGACCAATTTCAGTTGAATCTAATCCTACACCTACAATTTTATCTTTATGTACTAGTGCTTGCTTCAATGTACTAAGTGCTGACTCTTCATCTAAATGACGTAAAAAACACATGATCAACTTACTGCTTATACCTAGTTCTGTTGCTCCTCTTACAAGCGCTCGATGGATGCCGTTAACCACTGTATCAAAATGAATACCACGTTCAGTATGCGTTTGCGGGTCAAAAAAAACTTCAGTATGCAAAACATTATCATTTTGACAACGCAGTAAATACGCCCAAGTTAGATCAAAAAAATCTTGTTCATGGATAAGTACATTCGCCCCTTGAAAGTAAATATCTAAAAATGACTGAAGATTGTTAAAATCATATGCATCCCTAACCTCAGAAAACGAATTAAACGGTATAGCAATATTGTTACGCTTTGCTAGGTCAAACATAAGTTCAGGTTCTAGTGTTCCTTCAATATGAAGGTGGAGTTCGACTTTTGGCAGGGATTGAATAAACTTTTTCATTATGAAACTCTTAATAAATAAACTGTTTATTAAGCACTTTTCTTTTGAAGATAAAACAAATACAAAGAGAAAAGTGCTAAAGCACTAAACTCTTCGTAATTAGGAATTAATGGTTCCTAGTAGAGACCCCCAATCCATATCATTGGGGTTATACGAAGTGAAGTATGTTGTCGCCTTCTAGACCACAACTTACTACTTGCCAGATGGTACAACATGTATTTCTGCAAATCTATATAATCAGTGTTGTACTTACTATTGCATCAGTATATCGCTACTATGCACTGGAAAATGCCCCCCATGCGACTACAGTAATGTCTAGCATCATTACATTATGGCAAAGCCATATAGGCTGACATTATGAACACCTTTTCTAAGCTTAGAAACCAAATACAGGGGCGAGTGATCGTACCTAATGATCCAGATTACGACGAAAAAAGACAGATCTGGAATGCCATGATTGATAAGCGCCCAGCGGTTATTATTCAATGCAGCAATGCTTCTGATGTACTCCACGCGCTAAATTATGCCAAGGATAATCAAGCTGAAGTGACTATTCGTGGAGCAGGACACAATATAGCCGGCAATGCGATTTGCGACGATGGGGTCATGATTGACCTTTCGGAAATGAAAGGTGTTCGTATAGATGCCAATAGCCAACGTGCTTATGTTCAACCCGGTGCCACCTTAGCGGATTTCGACGCCGCAGCACAACAACATGGGCTCGCCACCCCTGTCGGTATTAATTCAACAACGGGCATAGCTGGGTTAACACTCGGAGGCGGTTTTGGCTGGTTAACCCGTAAATACGGTATGACCATTGACAATTTACTCTCTGCGCAAGTTATTACTGCTGATGGCCGTCAATTAACTGCATCTGAAAACGAAAATAACGATCTATTCTGGGCTATCCGTGGTGGTGGTGGCAACTTTGGTATTGTAACCGAGTTTGAGTTTAAACTTCACCATGTGGGGCCAGAAATTGTTGCGGGTTTGATTGTTTATCCTTTCGATCAGGCTAAGCAAGTGCTTACCTCTTATCGTGAATTCACCCAAACCGCCCCTGAAGATCTTAATGTTTGGGTTGTCATGCGCCAAGCGCCTCCTCTACCTTTCTTACCTGAAGAGGTGCATGGAAAAGAAGTGATTGTATTAGCCATTTTTTATGCTGGTGAAACTGAAGCAGCTGACAGGCTAATTGAACCTCTTCGCCAGTTCGGCACACCTTATGGCGAACATATAGGTGCGCAACCTTATACCGCTTGGCAGCAAGCATTTGACCCATTACTCACCGCAGGTCAACGTAATTACTGGAAATCACATAATTTCACAGACCTTAGCGATGAAGTGTTTGCTCACCTACTACACTACGTCGGTGATCTTCCATCTCCACAATGTGAAATCTTCATTGGCCAACTTACAGGTGTCGCAAACAATGTTGATTCTACTGCCATGGCCTACAGTAGTCGTGATGCTAAGTTTGTCATCAATGTGCATGCTCGCTGGGAAACACCCGATGAGGATGAAAAAACCATTGATTGGGCCAGAGACTTTTTTTATGCAACCAAACCTTATGCATCTGCCGGTGTATACGTCAACTTCATGACCGATGATGAATCAAGTAGAGTCTCTGCAGCTTACGACTGTAATTACCAACAGTTGGTCGATATAAAACGGAAATACGACCCAGACAATTTCTTCCATCATAATCAGAATATCAAGCCATAAATACGATTTAGGCCGCTTTATAGCGGCCTAATGTTTACCTTATCGACACTAAATTAATCGCTTGGTTATTAATATTAAAGGTTCACATGGTCTTCAATAACTTCTTTACTTAGTGTCAAAACTGCATAGTCTTTACGCCAACCATTAATTGTCTCATCCCGACGTAATCGTAACTGCAAACCTTGATCATATTCAGAGTTAGAAAGAATATTTAAAACACTTTTAGATACTTTAATTTCAAACTGTTGATCTTCGATATCACCTTCAATATTCTCGGTTTGCCAAATACTCTTACGAGCACCTGTACGATCTCCCATAATAGCGAAGATATAACCCCAATCATCATGCATTAGATCTAAATTCGTCAGTTGAAAGTTAATAACTAAGTCTTCACCATCACCACTTAATACTACGTTATCAAATTGTGGTTCCCACATTACAGGCTCTGTTTGTGGTTCGTCATAGGGTGTTTCAATCACATAGCTTGTTGAATACCAAAGGTGATCAGAAACGAACCCACGCTCTCCGTACTGAGGTTCACCTTCCGCATCCACTTTTGCACCGCTATGAGGATCTGACCAAGTATATGTCTCATCGTCACCGTGTGGACCAGGGAAATACGTTTGGATACGAGGACCAATGAGTGAAGCTTCCACTAATTCAACACCAGAAGCTTCTGCATTATAATAAATTAAATCAATACGATCTCGGTCATCCAAGGTACGACCACATTCAGTGACATAAGTACCACCACTTGTCCAACTATCACCCTGGTGAAACGGCCAAGACAAACCGGGATGTGTAACAGGGTTCGGATAAAGCTCTCGATATGTATCGGTATAACCCGCATCTCTAATTAAACGATGGGTCAAAAAATCGTGCTCTGTCCCGCTATGGTCGAACATATAAGCCGTTTCTGCAGTCCAATCTAAGCCGGAAGCTTCATTAAAATCTCCACCAAGTATGATGAGCTCATTGTTATCTCTGTAGCCCGTAAGCTTATTCAACATATATCGCACTTGATCTGGTCGCCTAGAGCGCTCATTCAATTCATCTAGTTCATCTGAATCAGAAATGGCAACACATCCCTCACGTGCAGCCCAACTTGACCCATTGCCTCCGCGCGCATCGTAAACCACATAATTCGTATAGTCTAAATGCGCACTCCAAACAGGTACATCTCGGCCATTTATATCAAGAATCGCACCGATAATATTCCCATTATCAGAGTGTATATCTTGATTATCAAAAACCTGTTTAATAGGGTATTTTGACAATAGCCCAACACTAGAGGCATCTTGCTTACCTTGCCATACATACATCTCAAGAGCTTCACCAAGACGAGTCGTAATACCCGACGCCTCAGAAAGTAAAATAATATCAGGAGAAGCAAACTCAAATTCCTCTACTGCTATATCAAAAGATGAACGCCCATTTTCTGCAAAATCTCTATTTAAACTGTGCCACATGTTGGCAGAAATAACTTTCACTTCAGTTTGGTAAAAATCTGGTTTTTCTGGTAAATCCTTACCATCATCAGAAGAGCTATTGCAGCCAGCCAATGCACTAGCAATCAAGAAAGGAAGCAATTTAGATATATTCATTATTCTATTCACCAAGGATATTAAATTGGATTGTAATATAAAATCAGCAAGTAATAGTTACCT
Organism: Photobacterium makurazakiensis; assembly: GCF_050336715.1. Lineage (NCBI taxonomy): Bacteria > Pseudomonadati > Pseudomonadota > Gammaproteobacteria > Vibrionales > Vibrionaceae > Photobacterium > Photobacterium makurazakiensis. The sequence continues at coordinate 26,292 of NZ_JAKJSJ010000032.1, read as the reverse complement.
GGGATTTAATAATCAAATTAAATTTGAACTTGTAAAGCATTATATTGAAATTGATATAAAAACAGTCATATAATCATATGAATACATTCATTTAATTCCCCAATGAAGCTGCTGCCATCCATATTTATTAGCTTCGAGCCTTAATCGCTCACAGCCGTTAACGACCACAGGGTAATCTACCTCTAATAACAGGGGCAAATCATTGATTGAGTCTGAATAAAAATGAATTGGTGCATACTGCTCTCCACGCCTTTCAACCCACTGTTCAAGGCGTATTACTTTACCGTCTTGATAGCTCGGTGTTCCTTGTATTTTGCCAGTATAGCAGCCGTCTTTAATCACTAGATCTACACCTTCGGCATGGGATAACCTCAAGTATCGAGCCATAGCTTTAACCAGAAAAGTAACGCTGGCAGATATGATCATGCAAGTGATCCCTTTCTGCTTTAGCTCTTCTAATAATACTTTTGCCTGCGGATATATATACTTTGATGCTGACGATTGAACATAATTGTCAGCCATCGCATCGATTTCTAAAGCTGAATAACCATCTAATGGCGAAAGACTAAATGCGATATAAGCATCTAAGTCCATTTTTCCTTCATAATAAAGCGCCATCATGCGCTTGTCTTCTTCCAGAAATTCTTTATCAACAAGACCAAGCTCTTCAACCAAAAATTGATGCCATAACATTGATAAGTCATTGGCAATTAATGTTTCATCCATATCAAAAATAGCCAACTCACAAGGTTGATTTATTTCTTTTACTAACATTGAGGTATACCTGTACACAGGCTGTATTTATTACAGCCTGTATTATTTAATGAATAGAGTTATTTAATGAATATAATTGTTGTGCGGTTTGGGTGACCTATGGCGTTAGCGTGTACGCCAGCTTTGTGTTCTTTTTAGTAGTAAATAACTAATCGCACCATGCAAAAGCCGCGCGACAGCGGATGTCAGCATAATCATAACCGCCATTGCCGCGGCAGCAGCAGTATACCCCATTTCATCAAGGTGCATGACCGCAATTGAGGCTAAGGCATTTTCTGTTGTATATAAGAATATGACACCCGACGTCGTTGTCATTGCATTCACAAACAAATAGCTACCAATATCTAACACAGCAGGTAACGCAACAGGTACAGATATTCTTAAAAATGCTTTGTACTGCGGGATTTTCAACGATGCAGCCACCGCTTCAATTTCTGCTGGGATCTGCCGTAATGCTGTTAACGCAGTCATATGTCCGACGGTATATAAATGAACAACCGTACAAACCACCAGTATTGTCATCGTGCCATAGATACTGTTCAATGGATTAGACGGCGCATTAAAGAAAAATATATACCCCAAGCCTAAGACCATTCCAGGTACAGCCATTGGCATCATCGCGGCTAGGTGAAGCGTATTACGCAACGGCCCCATAGTACGGCCTTTACCAACACAATAAGCAACGATAAATGTAATCGCCGTACCGATAACGGCAACCAACAATGACATCACGACTGAGTTATAAAACGGTGCCCACCCGTAACTGATGAAACGGCTAAAGTCGTAGTTATTCAGTGTTAATGCTGTATTGTAAGGCCAAAAGCTGACAACCGAACCATAAACAGCCATCCCAATCACCACCATAATTGAGATAGCAATCATGCTGCAAAATACAAACGAGATGCTATCACGTATTTTATGCGGTTTAGGCTGATAAATAACAGAGCTCGCGCTCATCATGTTTTGCTGTTTTTTACGAATACGCGTTTCAATTGCAAAAGAAAGTAAAGCCGGTAGTAGTAGTACAACGGATGTAACCGCACCCATTGCAAAGTTATGCTGACCAATCACTTGCTTGTAGATATCAGTCGCCAGTACGTTATATTGTCCACCAATAACCTTTGCTACTCCGAAATCGCAAACAACAAGGGTAAAAATAACCACCATGGCGCTCATTAGGCCATACTTTGCACCGGGTAATGTCACCGTGAAAAAAGTTCGAATAGGCGATGTTCGCATCGCTCTAGCAGCTTCATATAGCCTTGCATCAGCCGTAGAGAGCCCCGTACTCATAATTAACAGCGCATGTGGAAAACACCAAAACACCAGCCCTAGTACAATACCTATTGGGCCATAAATGCTATTTCCCATTAACCACTCTTTCCATATTCCCTGATTACCAAATAAATAAACCAAAGAAATCGCAGGTAAAAGTGAGGGAGCAAGAATCGGTAAACTGCCAATAATTTTAAATAACCGCTTCCCTGGCATACAGGTTCGAGTTAAAGCATAGGAGTAAAAAAAAGCCAGCAAACCAACAATCGTAGAGACCGTCACTCCAATAAATAAGGTGTTATAAATAGAATGTGTTAATGCGGGGTTGGTTAAGTAATTCGCATAGTTCACAAACCCAACATATTCACCCGCACTATTTTGAACGCTCTTTGCGAACATTGCACCAAGTGGAGCAAATAACCCAAATAACATAAGTAGTGCCGCTAATATTAGTACCGCAGCCATTACTAGTTTATCTGTACTCACTCGCGTCATAAGCTTTCCAGCATTAAAACGCCCTGACCACTGACGTTTAAGAGGAAGCGCTGCTTCTAAGCTCATGCTGGCACTCCTTCAAACACATGCGTGTGTTTTGCATCCCACATTAGACGGCATCGTTCTCCTTTCGCCGGCAGTCCTTTTTTTGCCCGCTCTGAAGAGATATCAACTTGAACGACAGGTAACATCGAATCTGGCTGGCACTCTAATCGTACATAGGCACCCATGAATTCCAACGCATTTACCGTAGCATTCAAGCCTGATTGACCATCTTCTGCTAAACGAATTTCTTCAGGGCGTAATGCTAGATTTACTGATTCTGAATCAACCATTCTTGGTGATTTAAATGTAAAGTCGTCAATTTTTAATGTGTCTTTTTCCATCACGCGTGCAGGTAAAAAGTTCATGGTACCAACAAACTTCGCGACAAATTCTGATGCTGGGTGGTTATATATTTCTTCTGGTGTACCCACCTGTTCAACGACACCATGATTCATCACTACAATGCGATCTGCCATCGTCAGTGCTTCTTCTTGATCATGAGTAACCATGATCGTGGTAATACCAAGTTGGCGTTGAAGTTGGCAAATTTCATGGCGTAAATGAGTACGCACCTTCGCATCCAGCGCTGACAGAGGCTCATCCAAAAGAAGTAAACCGGGAGATAGTGCTAAAGCACGACACAAAGCGACACGTTGTTGTTGCCCACCCGATAATTGAGCTGGAAATTTATCGTCATAGCCATCAAGATCGACCAGTGACAACCACTCACTGACTTTCTCTAAAGCAGCCGCTTTTTTAAGGCCTCGGTTTATTAATCCAAAAGCGATATTGTCTGCAACCGTTAGGTTTGGAAACAAGGCATAAGATTGGAACACAATACCGAAATCACGCTGCTCTGGCGGCAATAAAGTGATATCACGATTATTTTGGCTTATTTGACCAGATGTCGGTAATTCAAGCCCTGCAATTGCACGCAGTAAGGTGGTTTTACCGCACCCTGAAGGCCCAAGGAAACAGACAAACTCTCCTTCATTGATATCTAGCGATATCCCTTTCAGGGCAGAAAACTCACCAAAATTCTTTATCAAATTATCAATATGAAGATATTTTTTGTTCAACATTACGTATTACTCTGTATGGCACCAAAACGAAAATAATGAGCGATATGACCGCTTTTATTCAGCGGCCATATCGGCATCACTTACGAGCGTTATTTAGCGTCTGATTTTCCATCAAAGCGGCTAGTCCACTCTTTAATGATGTTGCTGTAATTATCAGATGCCCATGCAAAGTCATTCGTTATCATCAGTTCAGTTGCGTTATCAGGGTAATGTGCAACAGGCTTGGCCAATTCACTGATTGCGATAACTGGGTAGAATTTGTTGTAAGCGCGGTTTGCGTCTTCAGAAGCAGCAAAGTCGATTAGGGTTTGAGCCGCCTTTAGGTTACTCGTGCCATTTACCACAGCTGCAGCTTCCATGTCCCAACCAACGCCTTCCGACGGGAAGATCATATCGATTGGTGCACCTTGCTCTTTTAGCGTCGCACCTCGGAATGCAAATGATACACCCATCGTAGCTTCACCTGTTGCCGCTAGGTTACAAGGCGCTGAGCCCGAGTGTGTATAACGAGCAATATTCTTGTGTAGGCCTTCCATATACTCCCAGCCAGCATCTTCACCAAACTGTTGTAGCCAAGCTGATACGTCAAGGAAGCCCGTACCTGATGATGCTGGGTTAGGCATAACAATATGGCCTTGGTATTCAGCCTTCGTCAGGTCGGCCCATGATTCTGGTTTTTCAAGACCATGCTTTTTCGCTTCAATGGTGTTAAAACAAATACCCGCAATCCATGCATCCATACCAATCCAGTGTGGAACTTCTCGGCTATCACGGAATTTCTCATCTAGCTTTTCTAGGCCGACAGGTGCATAAGGTGTCAAGACGTTTTGATTATCCAAGACCATCATAGATGTCGCCGCTAGCCCCCAAATAACATCGGCTTGAGGATTGGCTTTTTCTGCTAATAAACGTGCTGTTACTACGCTCGTTGAATCACGCATAAAATTGAGTTTAATTTCAGGGTGCGCAGCTTTAAATGCAGTTTCAAGCTCTCTGATTTGTTCAATTTCAAAAGCGGTATAAACATTCAACTCTTGCTTTGCGAACGCAGCAGCACTTGTTAAAGAAGCTGCAATAGCAGTAGCGAGTATCAGTTTGTTCATGGAAATCTCCGTATCATTAAAGAATAAGCAATTAAGTTACTACATACCTTAATGAAGCAAGATTAAGTAAAAGTTACATAAACCTTATTATTTTCATACCATTAACAAAGTAAAACTTAAGTTCTCATTCATTAATTCGTCATGATGTTAAGTAAAACTAATATAACCAATCATTAATATAATGGTCATGTCTATGCATTATTTTTTATTTACCCTCCTTATTGGAAACCTACACTTATGCTACCGCCATTAAAATCACTGGTCGCTTTTGAAGCTTGTGCAAGACATAACTCAATAACCAAAGCTGCCGAGGAATTACACGTTACTCAAGCCGCTATCAGCCAACACATTAAAGCATTAGAGCACTATCTTGGTTTTCCTTTATTCAATCGTGAAAAAAGACGCTTGAAGCTGTCTATTCAAGGCTTACAGTATTATCCAACCGTTCACCAGTCTCTTCGTGCTATTAGCACCCAAACCAAAGCGTTAACGCATAGAAACGAACCGCAGCTGCTGTCGGTCAAAGTGAATACCTCGTTTGCCTATCATTGGCTGATTCCAATACTTGACGATTTCTATCAGCAACACCCTTATATTCGTATTAAGCTTTACTCAGAAGACTGGCCTCAGTTAGAAGCAACACAAACAAATGTCGATATAGAGATCGTTAATGGTCAGCCAAACCCAGAACAACATACTGAACTACTATGTAAAGAATATTGGATTGCAGTTTGTAGCCCTGATTTTAAAAAGAAACATAATGAGGCAATACAAGCGGGTACGTTTGAAAAGCTCCCTGGGATATATGTACGTGGCTATGCTGAAGGTTGGCACGAATGGATGGCCAGTAGTGCTCATAATTCATCACCTCCGGTTCAACACTACGAAGTCGATAGTACTTTAATGGGGCTAGAACTGGCGGCACAAAGCGCGGGCTTAATGCTATGTCGCTCTCTTAATGCAATACCACAACTGAAAAGTGGCCGTATAATAATGATAAATAACCATCTTATTGCATCGACAGATAGCCACTATTTACAATATGATAAAAACAATGCGCCGCCAAAAGTTAACCTCTTTACAGCGTGGCTGAGACAAAAGCTGCTGACACTTCGTCCCGATGAACAGTTTTTTTCCGCAATACCCGAACTATCTGAACAACAAGTATCATGAGAAAACAATGCATTACGTCCTCCTAACTATCGCTATTATTGCTGAAGTTGCAGCAACTACAGCCCTAGCCAAAACAGCAGGCTTTACTAAACTGGCCCCTACCCTTGCTTGCTTATTTTTCTACTTCGTCGCTTTTGCCTGTCTGGCACAAGTTGTGAAAATTATACCTGTTGGGATAGCCTACGCTATTTGGTGCGGTGCAGGTGTTGTGTTAGTCGCGGGACTGGGTTGGGTGCTTTACCAACAAAAACTTGATATGCCGGCAATCATCGGTATTAGTCTGATCTTAATCGGTACCATTATAATTAATCTTTTTTCTAATTCAGTCTCCCACTAATCGCCTGTTTTTATAAATCTAAAGGCGTACATTCGGGCAAGCTCAGTACAATGATATCGAGCTAGAACACATAGTTGCTAGATATCTGTTTGTGAACGCCACCATACTCAGCATTAAATCTACCGCCAAGGTGAACTGGCATTAAATGGATGGGTACGTCGTTGCTCCTTAGCGATGTGTAAGCTGAAACTCATCGAGGATGAGTTTCAGCTTAGGAAACATGAGCATCAACAGATGTGAGGAAAACTATCGTTGATTTAGCTCACTCAGTTTACTACCAACACCTTGCGAATAGGCACGATCATAATACTCGTCCCAGTTGATAGACCAGAACATCACACCACCAAAGTTATCGTAGCGTTTTTCAGGAACAACGGTATCACATTGAGTACCAAGAACGAGGCAATCTAACGCCTTATTGGTATCAGCTATTGTAGTTTGACCACTGCCTGCGGCTTTAGCGCCTGATGGAAGGCCGATTGATACCTGATCATCACGTAATGGTTCAAAGTTTGGACCTTGGCCATATGCTGTTTGAAAGCCTTCAACCAACATTTTCTGGGCTGCAACCATCATATCAACAGAGCCAGCAGGAGCTGTACCGCCATATGGATGTTCTAAACCACCGTTGTTATATAGCTGAACATGTAGAAGATCGAGCATATCACGGGTTTCGTTAATCACCGGCAAGTAAGCCCCCCAGACGCTACCATCTGCCACGCTTACATAACCACCTTGAACATAAGGGTGCTCTGGCGCCATGGTGAGATACAAATCCCTGCCAAGTTTGTCTTGAATACTACGTAACGCACGAGGAAGACGTTTCTGAATTTCTGAACCGTTGACTAGGCCCGAACCACTTTCGTAGTCCACATCCAAACCATCAAAGCCCCACTCTTGAACAATTGCTGTTAAACTTTCAACAAAGGCTTGCTCAGAAGCGTCATTGTTAAGGGTGATAGTCCCTTCAGCACCACCAAGTGATAGTACGATCTTACGACCATCAGCTTGTAAAAGCTGAATATCTTGCTTGAAACGCTCTGCATCAATGGCTGGGCAGCCTCCATCACCCGAGAATAGGTTGAAGTAGTTACTTCCTGGTGCTGAGTGGCTGGTATCGGCAAAGGCAATATCGATCACATCCCATTCGGTAGGAATATCGCTTAGGTTCATTGGGCAAACAGAACCGTTTACGAAATTATGCCAGTAGCCAACGAGTTTGTGCTTTCTTTCTTCAATCAATGTCACGCTGATTGGTACCGCACTTGAAAACTCTTCATCGCCACTACCATCAATTGCTTTTGCTTGGATCTGGTAATCACCCGCAGCTTCAGAAGTCCAAGTTGCTGTATAGGGTGCTTGTTGAACCGTAGCAACAACTTTACCATTTACAAGAAATTCAACACGATCAATATCTGAAGTAAACGACTTCGCGTCTGCCTGCATCGCTACAGGTGTACCAATACTAAAGCGTGAGCCGGCTGTTGGCTTCGTTAGGTCAACGACTAGGGCTTGATCGGTAACAGTCACTTGCTGAGTAGTCTCACCTTCAGCGTTATCTTCATCAGTTGCAATGGCTTTTAGCAAAGTGTTGCCGATATTTACTGGAGTCCATTCAAGCTGGTAATTATTACCATCAGCAATACCAGTACCAATAAGCTGATTGTCTGCGAAGAATTGTACTTTAGTGATAGCAAAGTCACCTGCCGTTGCATTCGCCACGAGGTTTGTTGGAATACCTGCTAACAACGTTTCACCAGCAGTTGGTGAGGTAAAGCTAAGCTCAGGCGCTGTACCACAGTCGCCTTCATGCTTCCAAGCATCTTGCCAATGTTGGCCAACACCTGGTTCGTATGCCCATGCGGCGCCACCACACCAGCCTGCAACCTGACAGCTATATTGATTATCAATGTTAGTAACGAGTTGGCCTTGGGTATAGCTTTCGCCTTCTGTATAGGCAGGGAGATCCTTACAGCTACCACCAGGTGTGCTGCCGTTAACGGTAAAACTGACCGCTTCTGTTTTGGTGCTCTGCTGCTCACTATCAATAGCTTGAGCAAATACGGCATGGTTTCCTGCTGTGGAAGTCCAGCGGTGTTCGTATGGTGCATTGTTATCGCTGCCAACAAGGACATCGTTAAGGTAAAAATCTACGCGGTCAATGCTGCTATGGTTACTGCTGGCATCGGCAGCTATAGTCACGATGTCACCTTCATCGAAGGTGCTGCCCGAACTCGGTGAAGTTAAGGTCACTTCTGGCGGTAAGGCAATATCACCATCGACAATAGCCACATTCACCTGACTGGTTTCAGTCATGTTGTCGATGTTGGTAGCTTTTACTGAAATTACCGTTTGGCCTAGTTGAGTTGGCGTCCATTCCGTAGAAAATGGTTCTTGTTGGATAATGGCAACTGACTCTCCATTTACAATAAACTCAACGTCTTTTATCTCAGAGTTTTGGCTGCTCACTTGGGCCGCAAGTAAAATGGGTTTATCGAGAACGAATTGGCCGCCATCTTGAGGGGACGTTATGGTAATTGCAGGTGGTTGTGGCTCGCCAGAATCACACTGACCAAGTAAGCTCCATTCCTGCCACTGACCTGAAAATTCATCAGGAGCATTACCTTTAGACCACCAATTAGCTTGATAAGCATGCTCAAGGTGCTGAATACTCTCACCTTCATTATAAACTGTAGTGCTATTCCATACTTCTAGCCCTGTACAGTCATACCCACTCGCAAATACCTGAGGTGACATTAATGTGGCAATAATGCCTGTAAGCGTTAACTTTCTCATTAAAGATCCTATTTATGTATTTATTATTTCCATTGATAGCTGCTGCTTTTAGTCACGCTTATAAATATTAATTTGCTAGAAATATCATTTTTAAAATAAATATTACCCGCAAAATTAACCAGCGTGACTTAATGCATCGACAGCAGTCATCCGAAAAACCGAGAACGATTTCCAGTTCTCGGTTTAACATCATTGGTTACCGACTGGTGATAACATCAATACAGTCAATTAGTTGTTATCAATCAGCTCATTGAAGTATTCAACCTGCTCTTTGGTAGTCAAACTTTCTGTATTAGAACCAAGGGTCCAAATAAAGAAACCACCATAACCACTTAGCTTCTGCCACTCGGTACGCTTGATATTATTCTCGCGAGTTTCAACAAAACGGCCATCAGGTCCCCACTGGCTATTAATCGTATTACCAAGCACAACTTTGGTCTTATCACCGATATGCTGTGCATAGTTCGCCATTGCAACTTCATATTTGAAGTTTTGACCTGCGTCGTAAGCCATCACATTGAAGAAGTCGAACGTATCGCGGGTATTTTGAAGTAGCGAGATCACTTCACCATGGTGTGCAGAGCGAGAAGGCTCTACAAACGAACAGTCTTCGTATACCGATGGGTTGGCACACTCGACTGGATCAGCACCTACGTGGTAAGTCGTCAGTGACAACAGCTTACTATTACCAATACGCTCTCGCAGCAAAGCGACCAATGCTTCTAGGTTCCGGTTATCTTGTTCTGAAATACGAACAGTACGTTCAAAATCAAAATCGATACCATCTATAGTCGCGTAACCCGCTAATTGATATGCGTTGTAATCACAGTCCCCCTGCCAATCGTACGCCAGACACTCCCCAGCCAATTCTTCAGGCTTCAAACCTTTCTTATACACTGGGTATGGCGTGTTTAAGATAGATACCAACTCATCAACAATCGCTTCACGCTGTGCTTCTGTCCCCATGTGAGTCCACATGCTGTCATACGCTGCGCCGCCCATTGCTACCATCATTGCTTTGTGTGGCTGTTCATGTTTAAGCTGAGTCCATGACTGATACGAAGGTTCAATCCAAGAAGAGTTATATTCCGCAGAAATCATTTGATCAGACACTGTCACCTGACCTGACGCATCCCACTTACCAAATGACAAAAAGTAACCATCACCTTTAGAGTTTTGCAGCTCTTCAATATCTGATAACCCCCAAGAAGTGAGGTAAGTGATAGAACGATCAGGGTTATCGCCTAATTCAGGTCCAGACGCAGATTCCTTCACTTCGATCTGTGCTGGTGCTGAGGTTTGCTTCTGTCCTTCAGAGTTATAGGCTATCGCCGTGATAACATGCTCACCAACTTGCGCACCATTCCATTGATACTCAAATGGCGCTTGGGTCAATTCTTCCAATACATCGCCGTTCAGAAGGAATTGTACTTTCGTTACATTACCTTCAAACGATTTCGCTTCAGCTGCCAAGCGGATACTGCGCCCTTGATAGAAGGTTGAGCCATTCGTTGGTGCAGTTAGGCTTACCACGATATCAAGATCGGTTACTGCAAGTGTTATTGGTGCAGTTTCAGACGAACCTTCCTGATCATTGTGCGCCACAGCCGTAAGGTTATATACACCTTCGCTCTGTGCTGGCAATACGATATGGTACTCATCGCCATTGATCGGATCAGTACTCGAGCCTGCGAGTTCACCGTTTAATTCAACGTCTACTCGCGTGACTTTTGCTTCGTCATCGGCAGCATTCACAATAACAGGAATAGTTTCACCCGGACGGAATCGGTCGCCGTTGCCCGGAGAGACAAGATCAACTTGAGGAATTGGGGTTGGATCGCACTCACCATCGACATCCCAAGCATCTTTCCATGCATCAGGGTAATTAGGATGACCAGTGCCTGGAGCCCATACCGGGTCACCACACCAGCCAAAGACTTTACAGGTATAGATAAACCCAACATTGGTTACCTGATCACCCACTTGATATGGTGTGCCATCTTGATACAGCGGAACATCACCACACTGATTACCAGAGTCTTTGGTCACAGTTATATTTACTTTGGCATTACCTGTTAGTGATTGCTCATCAGTCGCAACGGCTTTCAACTCGACGCTACCAGTAACGTCAGGGTTCCAATCACATGAAAAGTCTGATGTCGTTGTTGCATCAATCACACACACTTCTTGGTTATTGGCTGTCACTTGAATCGTGGCTAGATCATCATCAGCATCAGTGGCATTTAGTTGAATGTTAACAGTGTCAGACTGCTTGAATGCCCCCCCTTCTTCTGGGCTCAAAAACTCGACTTCCGGTGGTTGGAACTCATTCGAATCATTGTAAATTTCAACTGAAGCATTATCGGCTTTTATGCGAGTACCAGCCTCATTAAACAGGATAACCTCTATGGATCCGGAGCCTAACTGAGATGGTGTCCAAGCCATATCATACTCTGCTTGGTCTTCTTGAACTTGCTGGATACCCACTTTTTGATTAAATGCCCAGAACTCAATCTGATGGGCGTCATCACCCTCTACGTTAGCAACAATATTTGTTTGCAGGCCAAGTTCTAGTCGGTCACCATCTCGTGGTGACAACAATGAAACGTCACCGGACGGTGGTATCTCACCACCTTCACCGTTAAATTCCACACTCTGCTCAAATGCATCAAGATCGGCGATCATACCGCCAAAGCTGACCGTAATGACAAAGTCATCCCCTTGCGACAAAACAGAATTTGCCCAATCTTGCTGAGGAAAGTCGAATGTTAACGTATGAAGCACTTTACCATCTGAAGTCGGTGTATGTACCAAACTCCATGCCGGATAAGCCAATGCCGTTGATGACCAATTAATGCTCGATGCCGCGGTATCTAATACAAATTCTAACGTCGATTTATCTACTTCTACACCATCGGTATCAGCATTTTCGACATTAATCTGGTACGTACTCCAGTGTTGTCCTTCACTTTGTGGAGTAACACCAATATCAACATTACTTGCAATTGCCATCCCCATTGGAGAAATCATTAATCCTGCTGCAATTAATGCGCCAGTCACTTTATTAACACGTTTATTAAATAATGGTAAACGCATAGTTTATCCCTACTATTATTTTATTATGATTAAGTAATACCTCTTAAGGGGAAACCAACTGAAATAATCCGAATAGCGTTAAACAGAGAAAAAGGTTAATACAAAAGGTAAGTAAGGTACTAAATGCACACGTACTAAACGATTTCTCCACTCGTCGAACATAATATTCAAAACCCCTTAGAAGCAAATATATGATATCCAACTTTCTAGACATTTAAAGTATAGAGGGTTGAATCAGGATCACACAATTAGAAATTAAATATCATTTAATAAAAATAATCTAAAATAAATACTGACCACTAAGAAAAAACCAATTAAACACCCAAAAGGTCAGACCACATATTAATTTAAAATATTACACCAAAGACACAAAAACCATTTAAAATCAACAGATTGAAACCACAACACAACATAAATGGTTATATTTAAAAATCTCAAAACTAATGAACCCATGAAAATGACAATATTGACGGAATTGACGAAATTAACGAAGACAACGATAAGCAATGACAAGACTTTGAAAATAAAATCAATAAAAATAACTACTATTTAGATGTAGGAATGATAATTATACGATATGTAACATGGGGATAGTTGTTCTTAATGAATGTTTTAACTGTTAACAATAATCAATATTAAACTCAAACAAAGCTATATCATCACTAGCTTTAACTTGATAAGTTCGCTTTATCTTATAATTATCTAGACGTGTATTAATAGGGTGCTCACAGATTTCATCTATAATAGATTTAGAAATATCCTGGATGTGCTGATGAAGTAAACTACCAGTATTCACTATCTGCTGAGAAGTTTGCTCAAGTTTAATAGTTAAATACACACTCTCGACTTTTACGATTTCTTTTACCTCTGGTTGAAGAGAGTTTATCGCATCAAATTCCACAGGTTTGACAACATCAGGCTGGGACAGCCTGTCGCTTTGGTTACTATAAGCATGGCCACCTCCAGTCTTTTCGATTAACTTAGCTCCAGCTATTGCTAAAAAAATGCAAAGACAAACGATCAACAAGATGAAAGAAACATAACTCGCGACCTTCGCAAACTTAAAAAATAATCGCATGTACATGCACAAACCGATAATTAATATGGGTCTTAATGAAAGTAAGGCAAGACACCACGCAAAATAATGCTTAATGCTACTATCAAAGAACAACAGCAAAATAGGTCATTTTGCGACATATACTGATTTTGTATAAAGAAGAGACGAATCCTATCAATAGGTTTTGCCTACTAAATCAATTAGTACTACCCATTTCAGCTTAATGACCACGAGCGTTATCCTCTCTTGGTAAATCAAGTTCGAGGTAAATATGTCTGTTGAAAACCAATCTTTAGAAAGCGATTTTTTAGAAAACAATTTTTTAGCCCCCCCCTTAGATAGCCAACGCGCGCTTATTGTGGAAGGAGGTGCAATGCGGGGGATCTTTGCCAGTGGCGTACTAGATGCATTTATGGAATATGATTTCAAACCGTATGACTTTGCTATCGGTGTATCAGCAGGTGCTTCCAACTTGGTCGGCTATATTGCCAATGCACCTAAACGCAGCTATGACGTGATCACGAAACTGGCCACCAGCCCTGAGTTTTTTAATCCAACTCGCTTTTTAAAAGGTGGGGATCTGGTTGATGTCGAATGGCTATGGCACCAATCAAACCAGCGCTATCCAATAGACAAAGATAAGTTTTATACCTCTCTCCCTTTCTGGGCTGCGGTAACCAACATCGAAACCGGGAAAGCGGACTATTACCGTATTGACGAGCACAATGCCGACAATGCAATGGTTGCTACTGCTGCCTTGCCTATCGCTTTTAAATCAACGCCTTGTTTTTCTGGTGGCTGTTTTAGTGACGGCGGCGTGGCCGACTCAATCCCAGTAAAGGAAGCTTATCGCCGTGGAGCTCGAGACATCACCGTTGTTTTATCTCACCCTCTGAATTATCAAAAGAGCGAATCAAAAACACCATGGTTAATTAAAAGGCTCCTATCTCGTACACCGGGCTTAGCCAAGGCAATGGTAATGCGGAATAAAACCTATAACGAAGCACTGGATTTCATTCGCAATCCACCCAGTGATGCAAAGATCAAAGTGATCGCCCCACCCAACAATTTCACGGTGAAACGCTTAACAATGAACAAGGCAGTGCTAAACCAAGGCTATGAGATGGGGCTAAGCGCAGGCAAAGAGCACATTACGAACCTTAAAGGGTTGAATGGACTCACAGAAGAAAACTGCCACTTTTGTATTTAGGGCCTGTTGGCCCTAATCTTCAGCCACAAATACGTACATGTCACCACGACAATAGTTAACGCTGTACTCCATCAACTGACCCGATGCATCATAAGCGACCTGATTAATTACCAATACAGGAACCGTTGATTTCAGCCCTAAGTGTTCAAGAAACTCATCGGTCGGTAGCTGAGCACTGACTCGGCTCTTAGTACGAGTTAAGGTAATATTCTGGCTTTGGAAATACTCATACAGCGACATTTGAATATCATCAGCATCTGCAATTAAGTGTGCCGGTACGTACGACTCTTCAATAGAAACAGGTTGGTCGTCAATATAGCGAATTCGTTTTAACAAGAATACGTCGTCATCAGGGGTAATTTGAAGCTGACTGGCGACATCATCATTACAAGGAACGATTTCTTTCTTGATCCATAGCGTATCAGGGCGCTTTCCTTTCAGTACCACTTGTTGAGAGAAGCCTTTTGGCTCTTTCAATGAATACTCAAGGGTATCGCTAACCATTGTGCCGCAGCCTCGAGAGCGGACAACAACACCTTCTTTATCAAGCACATCAAGCGCTTTACGAACCGTAATACGAGAAATTTCCAGCATCTCGCCAAGCTCTCGCTCTGTCGGTAAAAAATCGCCTCCGACTAACATTTTTTGCCGAATCGCCTGCTTCACAGTTTCGGCAACTTTAATGTAAAGTGGCGATTTATCCTTTTGCTCTAAACGCGCTTTAATGAGCTTGATCAAGTTATTGTAATCGTTCATTTATTCATGCTTTTCCTTGAGTACTGGCCTAATTATACCCAAGCGGATAGGCTGTAGCCATAGCGCTAGGCCAACGGTAACCGCCATTAATACTGCACAGATCTGATAAGCAAGCTGGTAATTCCCTGTACTGTCAACGACTACGGCAGCAAGAATAGGACCAATAAAGCCTCCGGCACCCCATGCTGTATATAATACGCCATAGTTAGCACCATAGTTTTTTAAACCATAGAAACTCGCCATAATTGAAGGAAATACTGCCAAAAGTGCCCCGTAGCCGACTCCTGCGGCCCCCGCCCCAACAATTAACCAAAAACTATTGTCATAGTTTGCAAACAACATCATGTTAATACCTTGCAGGGCAAAGGCCAGTGTCAGTGTTCTGACCCCACCAATTTTGTCTGATAACAACCCCGTAGCCAGTCGTCCACCTGAGTTAAATATGGCTAGGGCTACGACCAAATAGGCAGCATCGGTAATGTCAGCCTGAATCGCAGCAATCGATGTAATATTAGCAATCACCATTAAGCCCGCAGCGGATGAAAATGCATACATTAGCCACAAAATATAAAACTCACGCTTTTTAACCATGCTACGCCATGGAACATCGAGTGTAGGCTGTTCATTGCTTGCAGACGTGTTTATTCCATTGCTCGGTTGTTGAGGGGCTTCTGGCACATAGCCTTTGGGCGGATTATCAATAGTACATGCCAGTGGAAAAGCTATCGCCAGCAGTGCAAAGCCTAAAATCAGAAAGCTCTGATTAATACCGTATTGCTCAATTAAATAAGTAACGAGTGGCGCAAGGTAAATAGAAGCAACGCCAAACGCCGTTGCAATTAACCCATTCACAATCCCTTTGCGAGATGGATGAAACCACTTCATGGCAACTGGGTTTAAGCACGCATAGCCAAATCCGATTCCACAGCCGGTCAGTACACCAAATGTGACACTTAGCACCACGGGTGACAACGTCAATGATGACAGCAACATCCCTGCTCCTGCCAGCAAGGTGCCAGTCATTAAGACTTTGCGAGGACCGATTTTATCTTGGACGACACCAGCGGCCAACACTGCGAGTGAGAGTACAACAATTGAAAGCGTATAAGGAAATGAGGCCTCTGCATTCGTCCAGCCTTGCTCAACCACTAATGCATTTTTAAAGACACTCCAAGCATACAAAATACCAATGCATAGATTAACGCCACAGCTCGCCAATAGAATACGAACGGCTTTCGCTTTTAGATTCATAAATATAACCACGGTATACCAGCTAATACCTAACAGAAGAAGCAACAGCTCATCACCACATACGGCAGCTTATTCAGATAGGTATTATTTGAAGTAAGTGAAAGAAAGAGAAGCACAAAATCGGGCTTCTCTTTCTTATTTGTTTATTTGAAGTAGTGACTAACTCAAATGATATTAATAGCGTAATAAGTAATCAGATATTTCTTTTTGACTTGGCGCGCAATCACCACCTTGATGGCTAACAACATAGGACGCTACAGCATTACCAAGGAGCATGGCATCAGGCAGTTCCCAACCAGAAGCAAGTCCGGCGAGTACTCCACCAGCATGAGAATCACCAGCACCAATGGTATCAACAACATTGGCTTTAAATGGCAACACGCAACCCGAGGTTTTTTCATCGGCAAACAATGCACCATCACTATCAATGCGTAGAATCAATGGACACTGGTATTTTTGATACCAACTCTGAGTAAAGGCCTCTGATGACACCATACCTAAAACTTCAGCTTCTTGGCGGTTTAGAGAAACTATCGGTTTCAATGCTAGCAAGCGGGAGAATAGCTGAGGTGGAATATCCGCAATACGCGGACCGAAGTCGACAAATATATCCGTTGCTTCAGGCTTACTCTCTAACCAAGACACCAATACATCACCGGACTCAGACGCTAACTGATAACCCGACACATAGATCAATGCATCTTCAGCCAATTCAATACTGCTAAGTAAGTTGGCATCCCATTGATTTTCAACCCCACTAACCGAGATAAAGGTGCGTTCACCGTCGGGTTCAACCAACGCCATGCACCAGCCGTTATCTGCACGCTCGTTTCGTAGCATGCTGACAATACCTTTCTCCGCCATGGATTTCTCAATTAAGCTCGCCCAATTACCTTTGCCTAATGGCAGCGCATTAAGTGACTCGACCCCAAGGCGATTCAAGGCAATGGCAATATTTAGTGCGCACCCACCAATGTGCAGTCCTTTCTCAGCAACTTCGATATCACCTCCCCGCGTTGGCAGCGCGGGAGTATCAGTAACGATATCAATAACAGCCGCCCCAATAACGCACAGCTGGCGCTGATTACGCAATGTAGGAATGAGCTGCAATAATGCGTTATGAGGCATAATTGCCCTCCTTAGCGGCACGAAGCTCGGTAAAGGCTTTGCTGTATTTGGTAAAGTCTAACTGGTTGGCAGCATCAAGCTGGGCTTTCAGCTCAGTATCAATACTATCGATACCGTTAATCGCACCACAAATTGCCGTGGCCATTGCGCCAATGGTATCAGTGTCGCCTCCTAGGTTGGCACATAGAATCGCACAACGGTTAGGATCGGTTTTCGCAAGCTCTACCATCGCAATAGCAGCCGGCACCGATTCAATGGTACTTGTACCTGTACCAACAAGATCGTAGATCTTCTGCATTGTCGTTTCGACACCCGTTGTCTCACGTACTACTGATAAAGCTAACTCTATACGCGATCCCATTGATGCACTGAATGTGGTGATGTTTTTATTCTGAGCGGCATTAGCAATCGCAGGTAATTGATCGCTAATATTTTGCCAGCTTTCGCCATCAACCGCTTTTGATACCGCCCAAGCAATTGCAGTAGCACCAGCAACTGCAACATCAGATTTATGCGTCGGGCTAGATGCCAACCATACTTGCTCTATGAAATCGTCAAGTGAACACGTCGGCATCAAACAACCCAGTGGTGAAACGCGCATTGCCGCCCCATTGGTTACACCATTATTCTCAAGCTCAGCAATTGGCGTGCCTGCCTTAATCGCTTTCATTGCTGCTTTTGAAGAAGGCCCAAAAACATTCTTGTTAAACGCATCAAAACCATCGGCCCAAGTCATCACATTACGAGCGATTACATCTGGGTTTATTTGACCTTCACACTCTAAAATCGCATCGGCAAGGGCAAGGGCCATTGATGTATCATCAGTGAAATGACAAGCTTCAAAATAACATGCTGCATTATTTTCTGCTGGACCCGGAAGAAAGCGGTCAATCCAACCGAAGTGTGCTTTTACACGGGTGCGAGGCCATAGTTCAGAAGGCATTCCCATTGAATCACCCAAAGCCTGACCATAAAACGCACCAAGAATTCGATTTTCTGTATTGTTATTCATTCTGACTACACCTAAAAAACTAAAATTTGAACGTCGCCCGCCTTAAACTAACCAGTCTAATTTGAGATAAGGCGGGCGGAATACCAGCTACGTATTCGCAATATTACTAAGGTTATGCGCTAGCTGTTTTTTGCTTTACTTCGTTATCACCTTCAACTGAAATTTCGCTGATCTCGCCATCTGATTCGCGGAAGAAGAACATAAACACAACGAGGATGACAGCTATCATGACGCCACCGAAGCCCCACATACCTGACCAGTTAAACGTCAATCCATTAACCGGCTCTTCGTAAGCAAACATCTTCTCCATCATCACACCACCAAGGCTATAACCCAGTAGGCTACCTAAACCCTGACAACAAAGCGTAATTAAACCTTGTGCGGCGGTACGCATGTGTTTTGGTGCTTTTTTGTCTACATAAATGTATGCAGTCACGAAGTAGAAGTCATAGCTCACACCGTGAAGCAAGATCCCTGCGAAGAGTAATGAGTACAGGTACCACTGATCAGCACTGCCGTAGACAAAGAAGCCATAACGAACTGCTGCAGTAAACAGACCAAGCATTAATACCTTTTTAATACCATAGCGTTTGGTAAAGAAAGGTAGCGCTAGCATAAAGAAGATTTCAGAGAACTGGCCTAAAGACATCCAACCAGTCGCGTTAGTCATACCAACTTCTGTTAAGTAACCGTTGGCAAAAATGTAATAGAACGCAAGTGGCATACTGAACATGAAAGAACAAATAAAGAATGCTAAAAAGTTTTTGTCTTTCAGGAGCACGAGTGCATCTAGACCAAGCATCACTTTTAAGCTCAGTTTACCTGTACTTTGTGGCGGTGTGTTCGGCAACGTCAGTGCAAATACACCTAATAATGCAGAGCTTGCTGCCGTAACAAGTAGCGGAATATTCGTTGCTGAAATATCGCCATAGCCTAACCAACCCGGTAAGAAACCACAGGCGATACCTGACGCGATCCAACCGATAGTACCAAGCACACGAATACGCGGGAAGTCACGTTCTACATCATCTACATGTGAGAATGCAATCGTATTCGTCAACGCAATTGTCGGCATGTACGTTAGTGCATACAGCAACAATATCGGGAAGAAACTGGAGAACTCCGTTTGCTGTGCCGCAAGATACATTAACCCAGCACCCGCAAGTAGAAGTGCTGCTAACACTTTTTGGGCAGGGAAAAATCTATCTGTAATTGAACCAACAAGAATCGGTGAAATAATCGCCGCAATAGCCGTACATGCATACGACCACGCAATTTCTGTTGGGGTAAATCCACTGGTATTCAAAAACTGCCATAAGGGAACAAACCAAGCTCCCCAGATGAACCATTCAATGAACATCATGAATGACAGCTTTGTATTTGTTTTAGTCATTATAATTTCCTTTAGTAGTAGGGCAAGACCAAAGTTATTACTAAAGTAATACCAAAGCAATACCAGATAGTTCGAAGAGTGATCGCGGTTGTATTTTTAATATTAGAAATATCAACAAACAATGACTTAGCTTTACTTCTCTTCTCGGCTATTTGTTAAGTGTAGGATTCAAAAAGTGGAACTGACACGCTTTACCTTCTATAGAGGGTTGGACTACAAGATAAACAACTTTGACAGTTCACGCAGGGCGCCGATAGAAGGCACACAGTGAGGATAACGATTAAACACATCTAAAATCGACTATCGCCGCACCGACTTTTAATAGGTGGGAGCTACATGCTAAATCCATATATAACAGTTACTTATTACCATAAGTTGAATTAAGAAATTCTTACAAAGTAGCTAATGCAATTATACCGCCACTACAATAGCATGCACTCAAACACATAATGAGAGAGTCAGACATGCTTACACCAATTAAAGATCAAGTTGTTATTGTTACAGGCGGCAGCAAAGGCATTGGCAAAGGGATCGCACAAGTCTTCGCTCGCCAAGGGGCAAAGGTAATAATTGTGGCTCGAGGTAAAGAAGCGTCACAAGCCGCCGCTGAAGAAATACGTAACAATGGCGGCTCAGCTGAATACTATCTTGCTGATGTAAGCAACTGGCAAGAGATGAGCAAAATGGCAGAATCGGTCCGTGAAACACATGGCCGTATAGACGTACTGTGCGCCAATGCTGGTATTTTCCCGCAGACTAGCCTTGCTGATATGGACCCAGAAGACTGGGACTTAGTGATGAACACCAACTTAAAAAGTCTATTTTTAAGTGTGAAAGCCGTGACACCATTTATGAAGGAACAAGGTAAAGGGCGCATTGTCGTGACTTCTTCTATTACAGGCCCTGTTACTGGTTTTCCAGGATGGTCACACTACGGTTCATCAAAAGCAGGCCAATTAGGGTTCATAAAAACAGCGGCCATTGAGCTTGCACGCTCAGGGATTACAATTAATGCCGTAATGCCTGGGAATATTTACACTGAAGGTCTGCAAGATTTGGGGCAAGACTATCTGGATACGATGGCCTCATCTATTCCACAGAACCGCTTAGGTAGTGTTGACGATATTGGTAATACCGCCCTCTTTTTTGCCTCAGATGAAGCGGGCTATATAACAGGGCAAACAATCGTCGTGGATGGCGGTCAAATTTTGCCTGAATCTTTAGAAGCGCTTGACGGTCTATAAGCAGAATGAGCCAAATAAAAAATGTCGTGCTTAAAGCACGACATTTTCTTTATCTCTTAATAGATATACTTAAGTGATAGCATGACTATTGGAAGCGGTATGTCGGCCCTACCTCATCAGCGGTTAGTACCTTTAGTTTACTCACATCAGCGCCAACGCCATCAAATTGATAAAAACCGTTTACCATTTTATAGCTCGGCTTCTCTGTTGAAATCCCCACAGGCAGGGTGTCCATACCATGCGTAGCACCGTAGTACACTTCATCGCTATACGAAGGATTTGTTAATTCAGCCTTTGGATCTGCGCGTAGTGATTGCAGATTGTCTTCTACGTTAAATACAACATTTTGATTAAAGGCAACCTTATCACCAGTGAATGTATTCTCAACTTGGCTATTATCAAACAGGCTTACACGGTGAGTTTGGTTACCGTGCACCATGCCATATTCAACATCAACCAACGTATTGCTTTCAACTGATATATTTTTCGGTGTCCACTGCTTATTCAGCTCTTTGCCTTTGACTGACTGATCGAGTACTTCACCATCTTGAACATTGATAATACCAGTATTGATGACAACCCCACCGCGAACGTCAGCATTACCCGCAATTTGACCTCCAGCACCACGTAGACCCATTAGGTAGTTGTTACGAACAATATGATTTTCATCATAAATACGGATACCACCAGTATCTTGTTTATGGTTACCGAGTACGACATTATTCTCAACAAGGTTGCCTTTACCATGACGTAACGAGATCATCGAAGCGCTTTCAAATATGGTGTTTCCTGCAATTCGGTTTTCACCCGATTTAACAGAAATTAGCTCTCGCTCGCCATCTGAATCAACTAACAAGTTATTGATAAACTGAGTACGTGATGGCCACTGACTGCTCTTTGAATCACCAATTCGGATCGCTTCCCAACTATTACCGTTATAACGAATAGCTTCTTTAATATCGAGTTCGTTAAACTGGTTTTTCTTCTGCGAATAGAAAATGTTGTCAGAGATAATATGATTATCGGCCTTGTCATCAATATTTTTCTGAATACCGATTAACGTGCCACGCTTATGTTTTCCTTCAAAGCGATTGTTAATCACCTTACCATCTTTACCCCATAGCGAAACCCATAAGTATTTAGGGTACTCACTGCGGCGCTCATCAGGCTCATAAGCATAATCTTCAATGAAATAATGGAATGTCGAATTCTTTAGCGTATTCCGGTTACCTTCAAGTCGAATACCGCCCATGCGCTCTGCCGGCCCACCTTCAGTAAACACAAGACTATCTAAAGTAATGTCATCACCCTGTGTAATTAGCTGAACTAATCCGGTCAATAATGCCGTGCCTTCCTGCTCAGCTTTCACTGTTACATTGTTCGCCGTCATTTTTACCACACCTAAATTGGCATAACGTCCAGCGGGAATTGCAACAACATCACCATCTTTAGCATTCACTAGTTGATCTTTTAACATAGCAACAGCCGCATCACTTGCTTGCGGAATATCACTAATATCAACCAATGTTCGAGTTGTGCCAGCGACAAGCTGTTCACTACTCAATTCATCAAGACTCATTAATGACGAAAGTGACATAGTTGCCGCGGCAACTTTTTGCTGCACCGATGCAACATCGCTGGTATTTGCCGCAACCTGAAAAGTAGCCAAAGACATTGTTGCAGCCAGAGCTGCTACAATCGGGGTAAGTTTCTTCATGGAAAGTTCCTTGCTCTGAGCTGGAACCAGCCCAGAGCGTTTATTGATAATAATATTTAACGATTACAATTTTGGATAAAGCAGGTATGCATCTCGCTCTGCCCAAACTTGTGAAAGGTTGCTCAAGTCTGCATTACCAAAGCCAATCTGCTTAATCACGTCATCATAGTGATTCGTTCCCCAAGCAAGATCTGCTTTACGGTACACGGTTAGCATGCGATATGTTTGGAAACGCCCTTTCTTCACATCATTATCTTTATGTGGCCACTCTTCTGCTTTCTGGAACTGAGCGACATAATCAATACCCGATTTCATGTTACGCCCTCGGTAGTCATGATTCCAAATATCGACACCCATCTTGTCACCAAGCTGCGCAAG
Source organism: Photobacterium makurazakiensis (assembly GCF_050336715.1). Taxonomy (NCBI): domain Bacteria; kingdom Pseudomonadati; phylum Pseudomonadota; class Gammaproteobacteria; order Vibrionales; family Vibrionaceae; genus Photobacterium; species Photobacterium makurazakiensis. Next base: position 2,970 of record NZ_JAKJSJ010000032.1, on the reverse strand, counting down.
ATATGCCATTGCATCCAAGTTAAAGTAGCTATAGTGGTATCCGCGTGTACGCGCCAACTCTTCTGGTTGTGTACCTTTACTATCTAGCTGCTCACGAATACGCCATTTAGTGTTCGCAACCGCCACTTTTGCGATATCTTCACGACCTAGATAATAAGCAATACCCGCAATTTGCGCCTGCATCCAGGTTCCATGGTTGTTGGGTGAATACATCTCAGCAGTACCTTGCTCAGAAGTAATTAACCAATCAAGGAAGTCCCCTAACCATGCACGCATTGCCACATCATCTTCAGCAGTCCAGTGCTTTGAAGTTTCAAGCAACGACAATGCATCAACTAAACGATCTGAAAAGCTGCGTGAATCAATCATGCCACTTCGGCGCTGATCATCGACCCCAGGTACTGCTTGCGCATAACGTACATTTGGGTTCATGCGAGTGTCAGAATTAATGAACCAATGACGCAACATTTTTGTTGCTTGCTCTGCGAACTTCTCTTCACCCGAGAAATAGTAAGCAACCCCAAGCGCACGTACAGAGCGAGTAAACAAACCTATTCGAACAGAGTCCGTGGCATCCGTTTTTGAATCTGGGTTGGTATTCCCGTCATGGCGGATCCAAGGGAGTCCATCCTTAGTATCTGGGTTTGGCCACCAGTACGGACTTATCGAAAAATAATCATTTTTATCACCACTTGGCGGTAGTAACGTTTTATCTGTTACAGAAAGCAGGCCAACAGACATTGCTGATTCAGCTTCTTCAATTAAACGCTCATAACTTGCTTGTGCTTCAACCGTTGCAGTGTCGTTGTGAATACGCGCTTTACTTTCCGCAATCAATTCTGCGTCAAAGAAAACGGTATTTGGTAAGGTATCACTCGCATATAAAGGCGCTGCAAACATTGCGCTGGCTATCACAGCACTACTAATTGCTTTGTTCAACATTTTGAAACTCCATTATTCAAATTGTTAATTATTTTTGCTCTGCCGCTAAGTCTGCTGATTCAACCGAATCATCAACAGCTTTAACAAGCAACAAACCAACAGCTAATACAATGGCACCGCACAATACAAAGATCATTCGTCCCCACATTGGATTAGGTAGCACGAACATCGCCATTACACCCACACCTGCGACAGCAATCAGTGAACCAAGCATACGGCGCTGTTTATTATCTAATTGCTTTTGCTCTGTAGATTCAGCAACAAGTGGCGTTGCTAGGTTATTGAAGAATCGGTCAACATCGTTCTGACGCGCTTCTGGAAGAGGCTTATAAAACACCGTTGTCAGAATAAAGAAGCCTGCGGTGAATACTAGGTGAGCAATTAGGCCAATAGCAACTTTCAAGTCTGACCACTCACGGCCTGTTAGCGGCTCTAGGTTAAACCAACCCTGAACCATATCTGCAGTAATAACGAAGCCAACAAAATAAGAAACAACACCACCGACAACTAGCGTACCCCAGCCAGCCCAATCCGGTGTTTTCTTAATGAAGAAGCCACAGAAAGCAGGAATAGTCATAGGGAAACCAATCAATGCGCCGACATACATCATGGTGTCAAACAGGCTAAGTCCTTTCAGCGAGTTGATGAACAGAGCAACCAAAATAATTGCAATACCAAAGAACGTTGACGTTAGTTTAGAAACAATAACTAGCTCTTTTTCATTCGCGTTAGGACGCAGAATTGGCTCGTAGAAGTTCTTAACAAAGATACCCGAGTTACGGTTTAGACCTGAATCCATTGAAGACATGGTTGCAGCAAACATTGCAGCAATCAGCAGACCAACCATACCCGCTGGCATATATTCCTGAACGAAATATAAGTAAGCAAAATCAGCTGCTTTAGAGCCTGCATCTGGGTATTGAGCGATTAAGTCAACGCCTTGACCTGCAATAAACCATGAAGGCATGAACCAAATAAGTGGGCCCATCGTCATTAGGATACAAGCTAATAACGCTGCTTTTTTTGCATTTTTTGAATCTTTCGCCGCTAGATAACGGTATGAGTTCAGCATGTTGTTAGTAATGCTGAACTGCTTGAAGAAGATGAAGAACGCCCAAAGACCAAAAATGCTAAGGTAATTTAGATTGTTACCAGAAACAAACGAAGCACCTTCTTGAACAGGGAAGTTATTAACAATTTCACCAACACCGCCGCCTTGGATTATCGCAACAACAGCACAGGTAACTGTTACAGCCATAATAATGACCATCTGCATAAAGTCAGATGCAATAACCGCCCAAGAACCACCGGTAACCGACATAATCAATACAACAAGACCAGTCAATACAATCGTCGTGGTCATATCAAAGCCGAAGATACCTGACGCTATAATGGCAAGACCATTTAGCCAAATACCTGCAGTAATCACACTATTAGGCATGCCCGACCATGTGAAAACTTGCTCATTATGCTTACCAAAACGTAAACGAATAGCTTCAATGACTGTAACCACCCGCATTTGGCGGAACTTCGGTGCGAAGTATAGGTAGTTCATCAGATAACCAAAGGCGTTAGCCAAGAAGATTATCGCAACAGCGAAGCCATCGTCATAAGCTTTACCTGCCGCACCTGTAAATGTCCACGCACTAAATTGCGTCATAAATGCTGAAGCACCTACCATCCACCACAACATGCTGCCGCCGCCACGGAAATAGTCACTAGTCGTATTCGTAAACGTCCGGAACATCCAACCTATTGCAATCAAGAATAGAAAGTAGATGCCGACGATACTTGTATTAAGATCCATCGTTATTGTCCTTTGTAGTTTTAATGTCTGTATTCACTATAAAAAAAACAAAACAAATCTTGTACTACAATAAGCTTTATACGTGACTTGGATCTCTAATAAAAACAAACAAAAGTAATACAAAGCATTTAGACGATTAAAAACAAGCATTTAAATTCATTCACCAACACTTTAGTTTTTACTAAAAACATACAAAAATAATTATAAGTATTATTTTATAT